>JAWLDD010000265.1:0-3966 GCA_041686815.1 Candidatus Atribacteria bacterium
TTACTTAACCATTTTTGAATAATCTGTTTGTACAAAATCTAGGTAATTAATTATATTTTGTAGTACTTCCATTGTCAACACAGTTTTATGGAGTATTAATTCGACTTACTTCCAATCATTTAGACAAAACTTGTTTACAATAAGTGGAAATGTTGCTATAATACTAATATGCATTTATTGGAATATTATGAATAATATTCATTAAATAAATAATAATGTAAATAAATACAGTATATTCAATGTACATTTTTAATTAAGGAGTAAATGAGTAAGTGCTTTATAGAGCCTTAAACAGGTAACAATTGGTTATGTGCCATAACGACTATATAAAGAATTACAAGTACATCTTGTTCATCTTAGAAATTTACCAAGAGCTTTTATTGAGATTTATTGTCAAACCTTTATACAACGTAATTTCATAAGTAAGGAGTAATGTTTATGCAAAAGCCAATCGAAAATCTGATTTCAGAGATATTGGAGTTACCTATAGCAGAAATTAATGATGAACTGGAATATCAGTCTGCTATGAACTGGGATTCGTTAAGACATTTCAAGCTAATGCATTCAATAGAACATACTTATGGAGTTGAAATTGATCCTCAACAAATAATTGAATTAACTAGTGTAGCAAAAATAAAAAAGTATATTAATCAAATGCCAGCTCCAGTATTTCCAGAAAATAATAGTAGCAGTTCTACTACGAAAAATACTTCTAGGTCAATCATTGATTGCTGTGAGAAAGATATTAATTCAAAGAAAGGAAATAAGAAAAGAGATTACATATATAGAGGGCTAAATGGGGTACATTTTGATACATCCAGCATTACACATATAGATGGAAATAGCGGCTTGTTGTACTTTAGAGGATATTCAATTTCTGAACTTGTTGAAAAATCATGTTTCGAGGAAGTAAGTCACTTGTTAATCTATGGAAAGCTACCAAATATTCAGGAACTCGAGAATTTCAATATGATATTGAAATTCTCACGAGATATACCAGATAAGATAGTGGATTTAATATATGACATAAAAGACTCTCACCCTATGGATGTTTTAAGGACGGCTGTTTCAGCTTTATCCTCCTTTGATTCTCATTACGGCAAATCGTCAACTGAGAACACTTTGCTGAGAGGTATTCAACTAATAGCCAAGATACCTACACTCATAGCCACACATCATTCTCTAAGGCAAGGCAAGCAGCCTGTGAAGCCAAATTACAAACTAAATCATGCTGCTAATTTTCTTTATATGATTAATGGTGTCGAGCCTAATAAAGATACTACTGCCATTATCAATAAAGACTTAATCATTCATGCAGATCATGGATCATGTGCATCAACGTTTGTCGCAAGAATTGCAACAAGCACTTGTGCGGATATATACTCTGCAATTTCTGGAGCAATAGGAACCTTTTCAGGGGCACTGCACGGAGGAGCTGTAGAGAATGTACTAAAAATGGTTAAAGAGATAGGTGAACCCCAAAATGCTAAACAATATGTAAATAAGTTGAGAAAGGATAATAAGCCAATAATGGGTTTTGGTCATCGGGTCTATAGAACAATAGATCCACGGGCAACGGAGTTATATAAACTAGTAGTAGAAGCGAATTGTGGGAAAAGTATGAGTAAATATATGGAAATTATGGAAGGAGTAGCTAAGGAAATGGGGGTGTATTCAAAGTATGGACTGAATATTAATGTTGATTACTACTCTTCAATCTTGTACCGCTTATTGGAATTACCTGATGATTTAGCTATTCCCATTTTTGTTATAAGTCGGGTTTCAGGTTGGGTAGCTCAGATTGTAGAGCAGCAAAGCAATAATATTTTGATAAGGCCTCTACTCAAATACAATGGCGAAGTAAACAAAAATTTCGTGGTTTTAGAAGAAAGATAAATGAATGTATGGCATTTATAATAATCTTTGGGATTTCATAATTATAATATTTTTAGTATTGGGGTGATTAAGTGCAATGGTATCACTATTAAATACAGAACCAGCTACTGATAAATACGGTATTGGGTTACATACAGGATTTATCGAATCAGTTAAAAAAAATCCATATGCTGCCGCATTAACTCTTGAAAAAGAAGATATATCTTATGGTGAGCTAGACTATAATGCTAGAAAATGGGCAACCGCAGTTATTAAAGGTTTAAATGGAATGCCTAATCGTATAGGTATTTTTGCGTATAGAAGCCTGATATCATATACAAGTGTACTTGCTACCTTATTTACTGGTGCCACATTCGTACCACTAAATCCCAATTATCCGCTTGAGAGAACAAGACATATGATAGATATGGCTGAACTGGATGCGATCTATGCTGAAGAAAAGTATATAGAAAAGTTACATCTTATTTTAAAAAATCTAAAAAAGAAACCTATTATAATATTGCCTGATTCAAATTTGAAAGAACATTCTTTAGATTATTCAATAATAGTCAATAAGCAATATTTGCAGTCTTGTGAACCAATCAGAAATCTTCCTGAAGTAAGTGGAAACGGGATTGCATATATACTTTTCACTTCTGGAAGCACAGGAAGCCCAAAAGGGGTGCCAATTACCCATTCTAATGTAAGTCATTTCCTAAAATATAATAAAGCTAAGTATGAGATTAGTAATAAAGATAAATTTTCACAAACTTTTGATCAGACATTTGATCTGTCGGTTTTTGACATATTTCTGGCGTGGAGCAGTGGGGCCTGCGTATGCTCTATCCCATCTATTCAACTACTAGCGCCTATCAACTATATTAACGAAAAAGAAATAAACATATGGTTTTCGGTTCCCTCTATGGCAAACATGATGGCACAAAATGGTTTACTTAAGGAAGGGTGTCTATCTGGTTTGAGACTAAGCTTATTCTGTGGAGAAGCGCTTCATAGCTACATAGTTGAAAATTGGCAGAAAGCCGCGCCAAACTCAAAAATTGAGAACCTATATGGTCCGACAGAACTAACAATTGCGTGCTCTGCATATACTTGGGACCCTATTAGGTCTCCGAAAGATTGTTATAATGGGTTCGTGCCGATTGGTAAAGTATATGATAAACATGATTCAATACTTGTTGATGATAATCTGTCAGATGTTAAAGATGGTGATGGAGGTGAGCTTTGCATAGCAGGGCCTCAGAGGTTCCCTGGTTATTTAAACGATGTAGAAAAGACAAAAGAAAAAACATTAAACAGAAAGATGACAAACGGTGAGATAATAAGCTACTATCGTACGGGAGACCTAGTAAAAAGAGATTATAGTGGTAACTATTTATTTCTCGGACGAATAGATAACCAGATAAAATACATCGGATATAGGATTGAGCTTGGAGAAATAGATGCAGCTTTTTTACGCGAGGAATCTATTACTAATGCAGTTGCCGTTGGGTGGCCAATTGCTGATGGTGTTGTTCGAGGTATTACAGTCCTGGTTACAGGTAAAAATATTAATTTAAAGTTGCTGAGAGATAATGTATCAAAGTTTTTACCAAGATATATGATGCCTACTGAGATAATCATAATTGATGCTATACCATTAAACCAAAATGGAAAAGTAGATAGAAAGCAGCTATATGAGCTACTTGAAAACAAAGCTGGTCTAGGAGATAAAAATGGATAAAGATATTGCTGATAAACTTCAAGGCTTGGTAAAAGAAATACATTCTTCGCACCCTCGTAACTCAGACAAAGAGGAGTTAGACAGCTTAATTGACAAATTTAGCCGTAAGGAAAAAGCATATGATTGGATTCATATAGGAAAAACTGATTTCAAGATTGGAGATATGATAGAATACTTGCACCAAAATGACTTTCTTATGCCTCCTAGATCGGGGCATATTGGTAATTGGGGCACTATCTCTGCTGGATGTGCAAGTACTCTGGATTACAATAGAATAATATGTTCAGATTTGAAAATTGGATACCCGTTGATCTACAACTCTACACTAACAGATAATTCAACAATGAGCA
>JAWLDD010000266.1:0-3965 GCA_041686815.1 Candidatus Atribacteria bacterium
CTTATATGATATTTTATATTGTAATAAAGATTATAAATATATAGTCTATTCTGTTGAAGGGAATAAGGTATCCAATACCTATTTTGATGAGATAGATGAGAGGGTTAATGGATTAATTACCGTTAAGAAAAAAGGTAAATGGGGTGTGTTAAGAGAAGATGGAGAACTAATTGTAGACTTTCTGTATGATGAGGCATATTTAGGTGATGGAGAATATATTGCCTTAAGTAAGACAACGGAAGATGGGACAAGATTAACTGTATTGGACAATCATGGAAACGTAGTTTTTACAAAAGATTCT
The DNA here is from genome assembly GCA_041686815.1 of Candidatus Atribacteria bacterium. GTDB lineage: Bacteria > Bacillota > Clostridia > Caldicoprobacterales > UBA3941 > JAWLDD01. The sequence continues at coordinate 302 of JAWLDD010000266.1, forward strand.
ATGGATGGATTATATTTTGATAGTGGATATTATAATGGCGTTGCTAGCCTAGTAGGCAGTGTAGGTATATCGGAGTGGATTGATTTACCTGTAAAGGCAGATGGGTCTATACTTTTTGATTCAACTCAAAGGGATTATTCAGTATATAATCAAGGTTACGGCTTTCATCTATATAAGAATGGATATTTTTCTTATTATAACGACAAAATGGACAAAGTTGTATTATTTAATACTGAGGCAAAGCCAGTTGCATCTGCCTCTGGGTTTACATACGAATTTGGCAAATTTGTTGCAGAAGATAATGGCAAATATAGTTTAATAGATAGTGATGGCAATGTAATCCTATCGGAATATGATGATATTCAATTTTCGTATAAAGGTAAATATTTTATATGTTCTGGTTATAATGGATACGATTTGTATAATTCTGAAGGTACTTTATTATTTAATGATGCCAATGAAATTTATAGCATTGGATGTGAGATGTTTGAATGTCGTTTAGATAACGGTGCAGTCATTGTGAACGGGCAGGACGGAACAAGTTTTACACTATCAATAGATGAAATGATTAATACTTATTCGGATGGTTATGCTGTGAAAATTACATTGTTCTTCGAGCCAGTAAAAACTGAGTATCATTTTACATATGAAATAATAGATAAAAATGGGAGGGTTGCACATAGAATAAAAACCCCCAAAGATACTGATAGTTATACTCCTAAAGTCAATGCGATAGTATTAAAGAAGGGAATATATTCCTATGAGCATAAAGATGAGGGTAAATGCTATATAAAGACATGGTAAAGTTTCTCCCTATAAATTTTTAAAAAATTTTTCAAAATATAAAACCAAATCAAAAGTCGCTGTATCTATATAGTAGAGAGAGACATATAAAAGATTTAAGCAAATAAAATACGAAGATTCAAGGAGGAAAAATAATGAAAAAATTAATTGCTTTATTAACACTTATTATCATGGTAGGAGTTACTGTAATTGGTTGTGGGCCCAATGATGCAAAAACTACATCTGACAATAATGTCGGAGGGAATGATGATATAGAAAAAATAGTAGAGGAAGGCGAAGTGGAAGGGGAAAATGGGCAAATAGATGAGGAGTGGGATAATAGCGAAACCTATAATGATAGTGATATACAAGAGGATACGGAAGTTATTGGAGATTTAGATGGCGCAGGGGGATTGCCGTTTGAGCCCTTTAGTTATTCACCGGAGAGTGACATATGGATTGATTATATGGAAGATATCATTTGCAACGAAGCGAAATATGAAGAAATGTATAGGCATTATAAACTATTGCGTGTCGGGGGACTGCTGAGCGAAGACTTGGATTCATTTATAGATAAGGTTGAGGAGGAACATGGTGAAGAAAGATTAGAGGAGTTCGCGGATAATGGGGAAAAGTATATCCTGGTGCAATTGGTTTTATTAAATGACCCTCAAATCCAGGACGAATTGGATGAGGAAGCAAAAAAAATCGTGGACAGTTATTTGAAATATACCCGTTTAGGGGAAGGGGAAATGGACTTTTACATAAGCCAACAACTGGACGAACATGACGCTGTAGGGAGAGTTAAGCGATATATGGAGGAAAACGGGATTGTAGTAGAAGAAATCATCTTCCCTGAAACTTTTGAGGACACAAACTACGATATATTCCCGATAAAATATACCTATCGCTATGTTCTCAGAGGTACAGCCAATAATGAGCCATTTGAAAAAGAGGTAATCCAGGATTTTTATATTGGTTGGGATTGGACCGAAGGGGAAGAGAATATGTACGATGTTATCGAATATATCACCGATGCTAACGAATAGGGAAAATAACGGGCATATACCAATCAATGGGATAAAAGATTAATATAAAAAGAAGTTTTAGAAAGCATAGGAGAGGTGTTAGTAAATATGAAAAAAACAATATCTTTAGTACTTATGTTGCTATTAGTTCTTATGATAGCGGTGGGCTGTGGTCAAAATGGCAATAAAACAGACGACCCAAATGCGAACGGAAACGAAGCGACCGATGTCAACAATGGAGAGGAAACCAATAAAGGAACCGAAACAGGCGAAGAAGAGGATATCTCTGAATTTGGTATCCCAGCAAAAACGGATGTATACAGATTGGGCGATAAGAAATACATTGAGACATTTGAAGATACTATTGACGAACTCAATTATTACTTTGGTATAAATGCTTATGAAATGAAGGGAGACGGCAGCATAGGTGCTGATTTTATAATCTACTCCGAAGAAAACGAAGCATTTATTATCAAATCAATAAATGTTGAGGATGGGGTGCTTAAAATTGCATTAAACAAAGCCAAGCCTGGTGATAAATACGCCCATACTTCTGCTTATATAGTTGTAAGAACGCCTGTCGAAGAGGTTTTGATGGCCTATGATGATGGAACGGAAGTACCAAACTTTGACACTTTGCTAATTTCAAAAACAACAGGTATTTTTCAAAGTGTGGACATCGAAAAGGGCATAATGGTCATTATTCCTAATGGAGCAACCGTTCCTTACGATTACGCCATCAAAGGAATACCAGCCGAAATATTGGAAGATTTGCAGAAAGACGATGAAATTGAACTCATCGAACAGGTTAATTCTAATACTTCCAACGTGTATGCTGTTAGAAAATTAAATGTGGAATAGCAACAAACATAACAAAGACCTGCTATTTTGCAGGTCTTTGTTATATGCATACTTAATTTTCACCTAAGAGTATAGTAGAGTTTTATATATATGCAGTTACCTAATAATTGCTCTGTGTGTAGTCTTTGCCAATAAGTAGCGAAAATCAATTAAAATATACTGATGCTATACATCTTAATTTATTTGATTATACCTATATCGAGTACTTTTACTTTTATATCATCAATATTCAGTTCTTTATCCCATATGCTAACCGCCTCAATTGTACAGGAATTTTCGTGTTTGGTAACAAAACCAGATAGAGTGTATTTCTTGTCGTTTTCTTGGTATGGACTTTGAAATACCCTACGCTTATTGATACTCAAATCATCTAGTTTCGACTCTATGTGTTTAAGGATATTCTGCCTGACTTTTTCCCTATCTAATTTAAACTTTTTCAGGCTCTCTTCAAACTTATAAGATGAAGTGATTTTAAATTGCTCCATATTTCTCTACACCCTCCCAATGACCATTTTAGTCTAGTAACTATCATAAGAATAATTATATATTAGCGGAATTTACACGTCTATACTTTTTATAATATCATACTGATGCCTAGAATAAAATGGCGATTATAAACATGGATAGTATACAGGCTCATAAAACTTCCGATAGAGGTAGAGGGGTAATGGACAATAGTATTATCATATTGGAAGTAGAATTTTGTCTTATAAAAATTTCTGAAAATATAAAACCAAACTGATGATAATGGTATCTATATAGTATAAGGGCGAATAAAAAACTTGACTTCATGTAGAATGATTCCTTATAAAATAATCGCTGTTTGTTAATAAGGAATTTTAATTCGAAGCATGATATACCTCTAATATTCCTTTATATGCTTACCAACTGTTTATGGTAATGTATAAATACAATAAACGGCCATCCAAAATACACATGCATTAATAAAGTAATTGTCAGCACGTCCTTTCCTCCTTTTAAGTTTGGTCACC
>JAWLDD010000267.1:0-3957 GCA_041686815.1 Candidatus Atribacteria bacterium
AACCGTAAAGAATAAAGCTGATGTAATAAATACTATAGGGAACTTGTTTATTATTACTTTCAATATGATTTCTTTGGTGTTTCTTATCATAGTTATCAATGAAAAACAGTATAGTGTAGGCATCTATGTTATGATAACCCAAATATTTAGTATATTTACTAATGGTATTGCTTCGATCTCAAAAGACTATTCGAGTATTAAAGCGATTAACATGCAATTCAAGGATTATATGAAATATCAGCAAATCGAAAATGTTCGACTATTAAGCAAGCTTACTGAAACAGCAGATACACAGTGTGAATTGCAGATTACCTTTGACAATGTAACATTTAGTTATCCTCAAAGCACATACAAAGCACTGAAGAACGTGTCTATTCAAATACAACCAGGAGAAAAGATCGCAATTATTGGAAGCAATGGTTCGGGGAAATCTACTTTTATAAAGCTTTTACTGGGATTATACCAGCCAGATAGCGGATCAATAAAGTATTGTTTGAATGGAAGAAATGTAGAATATAGTGAAATATACCCATACGTACGAGTCGTATTTCAGGATTTTATAAAATTATTTAGACCGGTACGTGAAAATGTAGCGATAGGGGACATTGATCATATTGACAAAGATCAAGTTTTAATAGATTCATTAGAAAAGGCGCATATGAACGACTTTCAAGAACGTCTAGAAGAATACTTGGGGCCGGAATTTGGAGGAATCGAATTGTCAGGCGGTCAATGGCAGCGTTTGGCTATTGCACGTTCATACATGAAAGATGGAATTATCCTTATTTTTGATGAAGCGACCTCTGCATTAGATCCACAAGCTGAACTCGAGCAAATAAAAAGTTTCCTATCTTTAGGTGAAAACTGTATCTCCATATTTGTTACTCATCGATTAAGTGCCGCAAAATATGTAGACAAGATAGCACTATTTCAAAATGGCAAACTAATTGAGTTTGGAAGTCATAAACAACTTTACCAATCACAGGGTTTATATCGAAATATGTTTGATGCTCAATCATCCTTTTATGCTTAATAGGTGATAAAATGAAAAGAGTTAAGCACTTAATAATTCTGTTATGGATTATCATTAAGAAAAAACCTATTATAACGCCTTTGGTCCTCATTGGACCATTAGTTTCAAGTCTGTTAGGCGTTTACACTTATTCTGCTTCGGTGAGTTTAATAGATTTGATAGCAACTAAAATTGGTACTAGTTCTATTTTGGAACTATTTAAAGCTGTAGCTATTCCTTTAGCCATGTATCTATCTGTAAATATTATCCAGTATGTTATTGGGCTGATTAATAGAATATTTACAAAAAAACTAACAACTGCAATATCTTGGATATTAAGAAGTGAAATTATTGATATCGTCAATACAGTACCCTACATAATGTGTAATGATAAGGAATTTTATAACAGACTTGAACGTGCGAAAGCGGTTGCTGAGGATGATGTGGTTGGCAGTATTGAGAGCTTTATATCAATTATCAACACTTTTGGCTCTTTCTTAAGTTTAGTTTTGCTTCTTATAAATAATGGATTATATTTGATCTCAATGTTTGTGTTGGCAATGTTCATTGTTAATTTATCAATAAAGCTATCTACTGAGATAAAGGTACGAAAACTTGGGAGACAGCTAACTTTTAACGGACGTGTCGCAGACTATTTATCTGGATTAATGAGTAATTCTGCTCCGATTCGAGAGATGAGGATATTCCATTGTTTGGATTATTTCTTAGACATATGGAGCAAGAATATTGTTCATCAGCATAAAGAAAGGTATTCCGCTCGTAGATTTGAAATAAAGATGGGTATAGTTGTATCTATCATACAAACCTCTACTACACTCTGGATTTTAATAATGTTAATAAAGCAAATTCAAATATCATCCAACATTACAATTGGTTTATTATCTGTATTGTTTCTTGGGTTAATACAGTCCAAAAATAAAATTATTGAAATATTGTGGCCTTTATGTAACCTGTATCTTGTTGGTGCTAAAGTTCATGACCTAAATGAAATACTACAACTAAAAGATATGATTCATATAGATGAGAATACCAATGTGAGAGGAAGACCGGTTCCAGTCCAGATGAAATCTGTCAGTTTTTCTTATGGAAAAAATGGCAATATTGTGTTGTCGGATGTTTCATTAACAATCAACCCAGGTGAAAAGATTGCTATTGTAGGTCCAAATGGAGCTGGTAAATCAACATTAATAAAGTTAATACTTGGGCTTTACCAACCTGAACAAGGTGAGGTGACTTGGAATGGTAATCGGATAAAACCATCCAATATATCAGCTGTTTTTCAAAACTTCAATAAGTATGAATTAACGCTTAGGGAGAATATTGGTCTTGGGAATATGAATAAGATGGACGAAGATGAAGAAATGATTAGAATATTGGAAAAGTGTGGGTTAATGGACCTTTACGAGGAACTTGGAAGCTTAGATAAGCCACTTGGCTACGCTTTAGAAGGGGGGCGTGATATATCAGGGGGTCAATGGCAAAGACTTGCGATCGCGCGTGCGCTTTATCGAGATTCGGATTTAATAATTTTTGATGAGCCTACAGCGGCTATTGACCCACAATCGGAATTGAAACTCTATGAAATGTTAATGCAACTCTGTCGAGACAAAACTGCAATTTTTGTATCGCATAGGTTGGGATGGGCTAAGAAATCAGACAGAATACTCGTTATCAATGATAATCGGATCACCGAAGATGGTACACATGAGGAGCTTATGGCATTACGTGGTTATTATTATCAAATGTATAATTTACAATCTTCTTGGTATTTAAACGAAAAATAACGTTAAATTTATTATTAAAAAGGAGTGAACGTAATGAAATACGAATACGAAGTGCGTAATTGTCTTAAAAAGTACCACACAATAGCTGAAAACATCGATGAGATTTCAATTGATATGGATTTGAGAAGCATCGGTTTGGACAGCTTGACTTTTATTAGTTTAATAGCAGATATTGAAGATCTATTCGCAATTGAATTTTCAATTGAAAAATTGGTAATGGATGAGATGGCTACTATCAGAAGATTATGTGACGCTATTAGCGAATGCATTTTGTAATAAAAGTGATTATATTTAGGAGAGCTAAGACCTCGTTAGACAGGGGAGGTTTGTTGTTGGAGTTTATGTGCATACCAATGATCGTGATAATATAAAAAGGATATAGTGTCATTGGAGAATATTTCAACATCAATAATTGTGTAGCAATTCGACATGTGACCAGAATGATTGCATTGAGAAATGTGAAATTTTAGATTGAGTGAGAAAACTCATAAAAATAAAAAAATAATATGGGAGATAACGTTATGAAAATATTACTTTTGTATATAGTTGATGATTTTATAGCTGAACATTTAGGCATGGAGAGTATATATACTTATTTATGTAAGAAGGGATATGATGTTTCAATCAAAGTTTTGAACATGAAATATCCAACTAAGGTAATACTCGAAGATTATGCGGTTCACTTCGATTTCATCGGTGTGGACATCGGAGTATGGAATGCTAAAACAGTATTTGACATTTGTAAAACTATTAAAGAAAAAAGATTCGAGACGAAAATCTTTATTGGTGGTAACTTCGCTACTTTAAGCGCTGAGAAAATTCTCGATGACTGTCCACATATTGATTTCGTCATATTGGGGGAAGGAGAAATCCCCATAGCGAAAGTAATAGAGCATTATCAGAATTACTCGAATATGCCAGAGTATGATTATGTATACAAACATGGAGATGATTTTAGCAAAAAAATTCCCTATAGAATGGACTCGAAAGAATTTACTAAAATTGATCATGTTATGCTTAATTTTAGTTTTTTAAAAAAGGAATATAGAGCTAGATTATATGCATCAAGGGGATGCTGTGGTAATTGTTCATTTTGTACTCATAATTACTTAGGTATTAATGAATGGAGAGGCAGAGATA
>JAWLDD010000268.1:0-3955 GCA_041686815.1 Candidatus Atribacteria bacterium
GCACAAGGTTCGAAGACTTCTTTCGGCGTTGTCCAAAATTCAGCAGGGATTTTATCAAGCATCTCATTGCGCAATTCGTGCGGTGTAGATACTTCAGCATTAGTCTTCTTTTCAATCTCTTGCGGTATTAAATATTTATCAATTAATTAGTAAAATATTATGGAAAACTTTATGTTTTTATGATAGGATATTGTGGGATACTATTAGATATATTTTATTAACAAATGATATTTATAGTATTTTTACACAGCTTAATTATATTATGGTATTAGCCATTATATAAAATAAACTAGCAAAGGAGTAGTAAGATGAGTAACAAGATGACCAATAATCAAAAGCTATTGGACTGGGTACAGGAAATGGCGGATATGTGTCAACCTGATGCTATCTATTGGTGCGACGGTTCTCAGGAAGAAAACGACCGTCTGCTTCAAGAGATGGTAGACAGTGGTGCAGCTATAAAGCTGAACCAAGAAAAAAAGCCTGGTTGCTATCTGTTCCGCAGTGATCCCTCCGACGTTGCACGTGTTGAAGACAGAACTTTTATAGCCTCAAAGAACAAAGAAGATGCAGGTCCTACAAACAATTGGATTGATCCCGATGAATTAAAGGAAACTATGACAAAATTATATACAGGATGTATGAAGGGCAGAACCATGTACGTTATCCCCTTCTCAATGGGTCCCGTGGGTTCCCCTGCATCCAAAATCGGAGTGGAATTAACCGATAGTCCATACGTTGTAGTAAACATGCGCATTATGACTCGTATAGGCAAAGAGGTACTGGATGTTCTAGGAGATGACGGAGAGTTTGTACCTTGTCTACATTCAGTAGGTGCCCCCTTAGAAGAAGGTCAAGAGGATGCCACCTGGCCCTGTGCACCTATGGAAGAAAAATATATTAGCCACTTCCCAGAGGAGAGAACAATATGGTCTTATGGCTCTGGATACGGCGGAAACGCCCTATTAGGTAAAAAATGCTTCGCACTTCGTATTGCATCTGTTCAAGCCAGAGATGAAGGCTGGATGGCTGAACATATGCTTATCCTAAAGCTTACTAGCCCAGAAGGCGAAGTTAAATACGTAACTGGCGCTTTCCCCAGCGCTTGCGGAAAGACCAATCTGGCTATGTTAATACCCACCATTCCCGGTTGGAAAGTTGAAACCATCGGCGACGACATCGCATGGATGAAGTTCGGAGAAGACGGACGTCTATATGCCATCAACCCTGAAGCTGGTTTCTTTGGCGTTGCTCCTGGAACTTCCATGGACTCTAATCCCAATGCCATGCACAGCATAGAGAAAAATACCATCTATACAAACGTTGCCTTAACCGATGATGGAGATGTTTGGTGGGAAGGCATCGGCGAGGACGCACCTGATCATCTGATAGATTGGCAGGGTAACGATTGGACTCCAGGTAGCGGTAAGCCTGCAGCTCATCCAAATGCTCGTTTTACAGCACCTGCAAGTCAATGCCCCGCTATAGCACCCGAATGGGAAGACCCTGCAGGAGTGCCCATCTCTGCAATCCTCATAGGTGGACGTCGTCCTAGCACCATCCCATTGGTACATGAGAGCTTTGATTGGGAGCACGGTGTATTCATGGGTTCCATCATGGGCTCTGAGATTACAGCAGCTGCTATCTCCGATAATATAGGTAAAGTTCGTCGTGATCCCTTTGCTATGCTACCTTTCTGTGGATACCATATGGGAGACTATCTCAACCATTGGCTGACCATAGGTGAAAAAACGGATCCAGATAAATTGCCTAAAATCTTCTATGTCAACTGGTTCCGCAAGGACAAAGACGGCAATTGGCTATGGCCTGGATTCGGCGAGAACAGCCGTGTATTGAAATGGATATTCGAAAGAACTTCTGGCAAGGGTAAAGCAGTAAAGACCGCCATTGGTTACATGCCTACTCCAGATGCCATCGATACCGAAGGTCTGGATGTTAGCCAAGCTGCTATGGAAGAGCTACTAAGTGTCAACAAAGAAGAGTGGCTAAGAGAAGTAGAATCCATAAAAGAATACTACAAGACCTATGGAGACAGATTGCCCGAAGAGCTTAGAAAGCAACTGGCTGATCTGGAAAAACGTCTTCAAGGCTAAAACCTTATTCTTTTAAATACAAACCAAATAAAAAGGCTGGGAAACGCTCCCAGCCTCTTTTATTATCTCAACGCACCTTCGCTATAGCGGTTGTTGGGATTCCAAAGCATAAACTCATCAATCCCGTTATCCTCAAGTGCCTTTATCTGAGCTCGCACTTCTTTTTCTCCATACTTTATATGTCCTTTTACCCAGCTAGCGGTAAAGTCTTGAATCCAAGGCCTTATGATGGCAGGCGTCTCGATATTTTTATTTCTCATTACCGCATCTCTTCCTGAATGATAGATAGTCTCATAGGGATAAGCATCGGGTACAGGCAATTGATAGGTATGGTTGGCATAGTGACTAGGATACATCATGGGGCATACATAGTCAACCACATTGCTGATTGCTTCCCAGTACTGACCCAATCCCATATCATCGGTAACCGAAGCTACAAGACCGTATATATCAGCTCCCACATACACCTTCTCAGGAGATAACTGCTCATAGGCATATTTTAGGAAGTTCTGTATCGTCTCAGGTTTGGACTCTTCCTTTGTATTTCGGTAATCCAAATAGGGATCAAGCTTGCCCCCTCCCGAATCGGGAAACCGTACATAGTCAAATTGTATCTCGTTAAATCCTACTTTAGCTGCTTCTTTGGCTACCGCCACATCGTACTCCCACAGCTGTCTATCATGGGGACTTGCCCAACGCAATCCATCCTGCTGCTTATGAGCTTCTCCTGTCCGCTTGTCCAATATTGCCCGTTCGGGATATTGCTCAGTATATATAGGATCCTTAAAGGTAACTATCCTGGCAATGGTATAGATATTATTGTCCTTTAGCTTTTTCATGAAGGCTTCAATATCCTTGATGGGTGTCAGCTCGTTGGCTTTGGGAGCATACTTTTCAGCCGCTTTGGTATAGAATAGCATATTACCGTTGTCATCCTTTACATCTATAACAAAGGTGTTGATCCCGGTATTCTTGGTCATTTCGATCAATTTATCCAATCGGCTTCCGCTTGCAGAATATACCGTCAAGTATATTCCCTTTACCTTTACCCTTGGGTTTTCGGGATATTCGTCAACCTTTTGCTGCGGAGAAAAATCTAAAACCCTATAATATTCGCTAAGTAGCTGGGTCCGATCATCAACGGTAAACTCTGCAGAAATCCAGCCCTCTGCCATTTGTCCTCCGGCATCATAGGATATATTTAGCCACTTGGTCTGCTCCTCCCCTTCGCCCACGGTTTTCTCGCCCAATACCTTAACGCTGCTGCCCTTCATGAGCTGGCCTATCTTCTCGGCTTGAGCGTCTGGTTCTTTGCGTACATTGAGCCTGTCAGCGCTTACAAACACCATATCCTGTGAACTGTTGGATTCTTTATCTTCTTCATCCTCTTGCCCTAAATCGCCTTCCTGGTCCTCGTCCTGTTCTTGGGTTTCTTGCTCTTGATTTTCATCTTCCTTGTCAATTTCCTCCTGTACACCATCAGGATTTTTGGATTCATCGTTCCTAGAAGATGGAATATCCTTTACGCATCCCTGTACTACAAAAAATAGCATTAGTATTGCAATGATTAAACTAAGTCTCCTCACATTCAAACCCCTTTACGTCTCATTATTATGTGGATGTGTAATATATACATGTATATATATTATACAGATATTTCGACAAAATAGATACTAATTTTTATGTGTAAATTATGGTTAACGGGGTGGACGAGGACCATAGTACTGATAATAATCAACCTTTATCCTGCCATTGTATAATTTCATCTTTTTATCAGCTTTCCTACCATAGCATCTTTCGAATTATTCATCGGCAGTGAGCACATATATGGACCAGGTATC
>JAWLDD010000269.1:0-3948 GCA_041686815.1 Candidatus Atribacteria bacterium
ATTTTAATTGTTTTGGTGGATTTGGACAGCAAGGATATGGCTATCATGTAAGCGATCTATGTGGTGAGATCAGAAAGATTTTAGGTCTGGATAAAAAATACAATGTAATTATTGTGGGAGCAGGCAATCTAGGTCAAGCTTTGGCCAATTATGTGGGCTTCGAAAAGGAAGGCTTCAACATAAGGGCTATGTTTGATGTCAATCCACGTTTGGTGGGACTATCCATTAGGGGAATTCAAATATTTGATATAGATGCTATGAATGATTACATAATAAAAAACAATATTCAAGTAGGAGTAATATGCACACCAAAGAGTCATGCTCAGGAAATAGCTGATGAAATGGTGAAGTGTGGCATAAAGAGCATATGGAATTTTGCGCCTATCGATGTGGAGACTCCTGAAGATGTGGTAGTTGAGAACGTTCATTTAAGCGATAGCCTATACACCCTTTCCTACAAGATGAACGAATTTTAAAATTGAAAATCAATTTACAAGGGTGGTGGGGTTATATGAAGAAATCTCAAAGCATTATAGGACTTCCGGTAATCAGTATCGATGAAGCTGCACAATTGGGTAAGGTAAAGGAAATTCTGATAGATCCTTGTGAAGGTAAGGCTAGATACCTCCTTATAATGGATGAAAAGTGGTATTTTGGGGCAAAACTTATAGAGTTTGATAAGGTGATTTCCTTCGGAGACGACGCTATCATCATTCAGACTGAAAAAAATCTAGCAAAATTTTGTGACGTTGATGATGCTATTAAGCTTGCAGAGAAGAATATTAGGATAATAGACTCCAAAGCCTTTACCGAAAGAGGGCAGTACATAGGCATCATAAAGGAGTATTACATAAGAGAGAAAGAAGGCACTATTTCCGGATGTCTATTGGAAGGCGCCAATGGTACTTTTATGCTGGAATGTCCTCAAATAGTCTCCTTTGGAGCTAGAACTTTGGTGCTGGATGGAACCTTTGAAGATAAGACAGGCAGTAGCCAAAGCCCAGATCATACGCTGACACAAAGCGACAGTACTAGACTATTTGAAGAAAAACAAAGGCAGTTTTTAATTGGACGGAAGGCTAAAAGACAGATACTAGATGATATGGGAGAAGTCTTACTGGAAGAAGGGCAATTAGTAACCAAAGAGATTTTGGATAGGGTAAAGGATAAGAATAAGATAATAGAATTGACCATCAATACGCGTTGATTAGAGATTGTAATATAACAAGCTATATTAAAGGTATAATATTAACGGTAAAAAAAGAGCTGTTGCTAGACTAGATTAACTAGTTGTACAACAGCTCTTTTATATAATTGTTTATGTCATTCTATCTTGGCTGCTACCCTATTTTTTCAATATTAGTATCCAATCATCCCCGTATGGTTCATCGCCTTCATGGGTATCTGGGGAAGTGAAAGCATTGGAGCTACACTGTGAAGTATGAGTCTTTTCACCCGTTCGAGGATTGAACCAGGTAGCTAGATATTCCTCTGGCTTGGTTAGATCTAGCTGACATTTCCCCCGGGTTGGAAAATAAACGGTAACTATAGAACGATTCTCATCAGCCAAACACAAGGGAAGAGTTCCTTCCTCTTCCGACCCACTAGCTCCTAGAATCAGCATCTGTGCAGAAGTCATCTCATGGAATGGAATCTCCTCCGTCATGAAGCGGTAAAAGTGAATCAGATATTTAGCTCCTATGGCATCAGGCTCAACTTGCATATGGGCACCCCAGGTATTATCGAATCCATGAATTACCGGGTATCCACTGAATCCAGCTCTCCATTGACCACGTCTGGTATGATGATGATCCAAATGCTGGTGTGCTGGTGCAGTAAACAATCCTTTTACCCTTTCGTATCCAAATTCTGCACATATTGCTACCTTATTCCCTCGTGAGACATGGTGCCTCATCTGGCTTTCAAGATACATACACAGGGATGCATCTCGTTTATATTTGTTAAACTCTACATCCCAACCGGTTTGAACAAGATAAACATCGATATCTTCAAAGCTCTCCAATCGATCGGACAAGGGTATATTTTTCTCCCAATTATGAGCTCCAATGGGGTGTTTGTATGGATCGCAGTCTCGGATCATTGCAGCGATACGCTTGAGCCATCGGTCAGCTTCAGGATGATATTTTATTTCTCCTGATGGGTAGAACTCATACTCATTGGCAGGGCACCAAATATAAACAGCCGGGTAGGCAGTATACCGCGATGTAATATATCGAACCCACAGCTCCTCAAATTCCGGTATGAATTGATTCCGATCATTGAAGGGGAACTCCCACATCCATGCCTCAAAGATGACTTCAAGTCCCATTTCTAACGTTTCCATTAAGAACATGACCTCATCTACAGCACGGAAATAATCCAAATTGAACTGAGTAAAATCTGGAAGTTGGGCACTGCCTCCCCAGGGCCAGCAGTCTTTAGTCTGCCAGACATTGCGCATCTGGGGATGATAGGGACTGACCTGCATTCGAGCTCTTATATAGTTGATTCCTTGGGATTTGCGATGCAGCAGAATATCTTCTACGTTTACTCCACAATAATAGGCTCCAAAGATATTATACATCGTATCCCCAAACAAGTAGAAAGGTTCCCCATTATCAAACTTTAGTCCCCATTTCTCATCAGGATATGTATGGAGGAAACCCCTCTTGTTTAGATCCTTCTCTTCTATATGCACCCTTAGCTCTTGAGACAGTCCTTCTGTGTAAGGTTTGGATGTAATCCTGCATGTCCATTCTCCTGCTAAGATAGGGGTCCATCGAATCTTCCATATGTGTTCTCCACTACTATTTAAACCATCATAGAATCCATATAGTTTTTGTTCAACATTATCTTCTTTGTGGGAGAAAATGGCCGTTACTTCAACACCCCAAAAGGGATTTATAATCTTTTGTTGGGTTGTCAAATGAATTTCCATCATTCCGTTATCATATCTTTGTATCATGTTATAATGCCTCTATCCTTTCAAATATCATTTTCATATTCCATAGCTTTTGCAAGGTATTTCCAAAGCAATTTCAATTTCATTATAACGGATGATCGGTGTATAGGGAAGGCCTACTAAACCTTTAGCTAATCCCATACGTCTATTTACATCTAAAAATGCATATCTTATGGTAAACATTATATTGCGAATATAATGGAGGAGGCAGGCATGGAATCAGAAGCAAAATCCAAAAAAAAGATGATATGTAGAACGCTAATTATTTTAATACTAACGGTCTTGATACTTGCTGTTGGTGGGACAGCTATATCCATCTTTCAAATATTAAATAAGGATACCTTTTATTTGGGCATTGAAGTTGATGGTATTCCATTAGAAGGTATGACTAGAGAAGAAGCACTGGCTGAATTAGGATTACACATCCAATCCAATCTTGAAAAGATAAAGATAGTACTGATCCATGACCAGAGAAAATGGGAATATGGATACAAGGATATAAGCGTCCAAAGTGATATTGAGGAGATAATCGATGAAGCTTATTTAGTAGGCAGAGAAGGCACGGTAATAGAGAGGCTAAGGGAAATCTATAAACTTACCAAGGAACCCCAAATATATGAAACCACTTTGTCCTATGATGTCTACAAGCTTAAGGATGAGATAGAAGCCATTGCGACTGAAATCAATGAGCCACCGGTAGATGCAACCATTGAATTCAATCCGGATAGAAAAGACAAATTCTCCTTTACACCTGAGAAATTCGGAAAAGGAATGCTGATTGAAAAGACAATGGAGGATTTGATAGCTAGAGTTGATGCCAGCGATTTTTCTCCATATGATATACCCGTTCAGCAGCTGGAACCTGAATACATCCTCGAAGAGTTAAAGACTTGGACATCCCGAATTGCCTATTATTCTACTCCTTTAAACAATAACAGTGCCAGAAACCACAATATAGAACTCTCATCTCGTGCTTACTACAACCT
>JAWLDD010000270.1:0-3932 GCA_041686815.1 Candidatus Atribacteria bacterium
TGGAACTAATAACTGTTGAGTTCTCAACACCCATTTTCCTCTTGATCTTGTTGTTAGCTTCTGCAAATGTCCAGAAGTCTGTCTCTACATCAGGCATACTTTCTTTGAAAGCACCATAGTTTCCTGTCCAGTCTGCCATATGGGTGATAAAGCCACCGGAAATACCGTTATTGAAGTTGGTCTTTGCACCCTGCTGAGAGGATAGGATGTCCTTAGGCCAATAACCTTTTTGTGACCATTCGTGCATCTTTACAGCCCAATCTTCAAATTCCTGAGTAAAAGCAGGATGAATGATGTCTTTATAGTTGCTGGGGCTGGTAGCTACTAGGAACAATTGATCTAGCGGAATACCAGGAGCTTCTATCCAGCCATCGGTAATGTCAACTAGCATTCTGTAGAGGTTTATAGCATCGGATGAATCTCCGTTTAGAGGAGGGAAGTTTTCGTTTGCTATAACAGCATCCATATACTTCTCTAGAGTCTCAACGGAAGTAATCGCATCCACACCATACTTCTCCTTTAGGTCTCGACGATATACGTAGCCAGAAGGAGTGAATTCGCTGTAAAGGCTAGGTACACCGTAAATTCTGCCTTGATACTTAGTTCCTGCCCATGTGCTCTCTGGTATCTCATTCTTTAGAATGGGAGCTGCTGTATCTAGCATATCGGTGATATCAGTCAATGCAGATTGAGCTGCTAGAGTAAAGTAGGAAACTGCAGCATTAGGTGAAGCATGGGACATATCAAACTGCTCACCGGAAGCAAAGAGTAGGGGGTATTTAGTTGCGATATCGCCCCAGTCAATATACTTAACTTCCAAGGTAGCGTTGATGTCTGCCTTCAGATTTTTGTTAATCTCGGCTAAAATATCTTGGTTCGCTGGACCTTCGCCACCCCAAAGATAGTAAACAAGGTTTACTTCCTCGGATGTATCGGGTTCATCGGACCCTGTGGGCGGAGTATTACTGTCATCAGAATTATCGGAAGTATTAGTTCCTCCGTTGTTGTTAGATGGGTCATTGCTGGTGCCTCCGCCACATCCGGCCAGCAATCCGACCAATAACATCATGGCTAAAACGAAAGCCAGAGTCTTTTGGATTTTGCTCATGAAAAAGCCTCCTTTTATTAATAATGCTTTTTTATAATGCCCGGGGGTTATAAATTCCCTGCAGGCACCTTAACAAAAGCTTCTATGGTAGTTCAGTATAAAAGCCTTTGTTAAAATGCCCGGACAAAACAGGCATCTTAACTCTATGATTAACCTTTAACTGCACCTATAGTGAGTCCTCCGATAAAATATCTCTGGATAAAGGGATAAAGGAGGATGATAGGACCTGTAGCCACCACAGCAGTTGCCATCTTGATGGACTGGGTGGGCAGCTCTGAAACATCGATTACCACACCCTGGGCGATTAGGTTCTGAACATTGGCTTGGTTAACCATCTTTTGTAGGAAATACTGTAGTGGGAATTTGCTTGGTGATTCGATGTAGAGCATGGCGTTATACCATTCATTCCAGAATCCCAATGCGGAAAACAAGCCAACAGTAGCCAAAGCGGGAATAGACAAGGGCAAGAATATTTGATAATAAATTCTAAAAGCCCCAGCACCATCGATAGTAGCCGATTCATACAATGAATCCGGTACAGATTTCATGAAGTTTCTCATCAGAAATATAGACCAGGCACTGATAACCCCGGGAAGGATCATAGCAAATACGCTATTTTTAAGATGTAGATACTTAACCATCAGAATATAGCTGGGGATCAGTCCTCCACTAAACAAGGTGGTGAAGTATATAAAGAAGGAGAAGAAATCCCGGTATTTGAAATCCTTTCGGTTTAATACATAGCCTGCCATAGACATAAAGAATAGTCCAAGTAGAGTACCCACAACGGTTATGAATATGGTTACCTGGTAGGCGTCTATTATCTTCCTGGGGTTACCCAGTAAGAACCTATATGCCGATGCCGTATACTTCTTAGGGAACAGCTTATATCCTTCAGTTACAATTTCTTTCTCGTTCATAAAGGAAGAGCTAATCATCAATGCAAAGGGAAAGAGGCAGATCAAGGCAAATGCTCCTACCAAGATGTAACAAACTATTTTCAATATGGTGTTGTCTAGACTTTTATTTATGGTATTATTTCCGGCCATTTCTTTACCTCCTTAGAACAACGCGTTATCCGGTTCGATTTTGCGTACAATCATATTGACGGTAAATACCAGTATCAGACCAAACACTGATTGATAGAAACCTACCGCTGCACCCATGGAGAAGTTGAAATTACCAACCAAGCTGCGGAATACATAGGTATCTATGATATCGGTTTGAGGATATAGTACTGAGTTAGTACCAATCAAGTTGTAGAACAAGTCAAAGGAACCTCGGAGGATACCGCCCAATCCAAAGAGGAACAGTAGCACAAAGGTAGGCCTGAGCATGGGCAGAGTAATGTAGCGTATTCTCTTCCAGTTATTAGCACCGTCAATATATGCTGATTCGTAGATTTCAGGGCTAATGCCGGTTAAGGCTGATAAATAGACTATCATGCCGTATCCTGTGCTTGACCAGATCCTAAAGAATACGATAATGTACTTCCATATTCCCGGATCAGAATAAAACTCATGGCGTTGAAATCCAAGGGAAGTAAGAACTGTGTTGACAAATCCATAATCATAATTGAAGAAGTTGTATGCAAATACACCTACGATAACCATGGATATAAAATGAGGAAGCAGGATAATGGATTGACTGATTTTCTTAAACCATTTACTTCCCACTTCTGTTAACATAATAGCAAAGGTAACCTGGATGGCATTTCCCAATGCTAAAAATACAAAGTTATATAGTATAGTGTTTTTTGTTATGTTCCATAGATCCCCGTTACGCACAAGGAATTCAAAATTCTTCAAACCTACAAATTGGCTTCCAAAGATTCCTTTATTAACATTGTAGTTTACAAAAGCTATATAGGCTCCCGGCATGGGGATATAGCTAAAAACTATAAAATATAAAATAGTTGGAGCTAGCATCAAGAACAGAACTTTATTCTTCCAAAACTCATGAGTAAAGCTTTTCCAATGAGACACCAACCTGGTTTGTGAGTTACCTCTTGTCACTTCTAATCACCCTTCTTAATCATCAATCCACAATTTAGTATAAATCTATGGTAAAAAAAGCATACTAAATTTGTTAACTTGCCAGTAAAAAGGTCGGATCTTCGTGCATATTGCACAATAAAAACGTTTCCAACCAATTTTCAATCACGGATCCACTTTTTGCTTTTGAGTTAATTATAAGGCTAGTATATTGGGTTGTCAAGCTATAATCTATATAATTTTCTTTCAGTTCATAGAAATATATGTATATAAATGGTAAATATGTGTACTGTATACAGCAACTTTTGTTTTTGTTGACAACTACAGCCAACAGGATATAATGTTATAAAAGGTATTTCTGGAAAAACAATAGAAACGGTTCCATTAAAATAACGTTTCTAAATTATTAGGGAGGTAAACCATGAGAATATTAATGTTAGATCTGGATACTCTTAGACCTGATCACCTTCACTGTTATGGATACCCACGTAACACTTCGCCAAACATAGATCAGATTTGTGCAGACAGCATGCGCTTTGATAATTATCATTGCTCAGATGCACCTTGTCTACCGTCAAGAGCGGCACTGGTCACTGGTATGTTTGGTATACATAGCGGCGCTATAAATCACGGGGGAGAAGCAGCCGATTTGAGGCCATGGGGTATAGATAGAGGATTCCACGACCCACGTCTTGAAAACAGTCTATTCTTTTTGTTCCGACGAGCAGGTATGCACACAGCTACCATCAGCAGCTTTGCAGAACGACATTCTTCTTATTGGTTTAATGCAGGTTTCAATGAGGTTATCAATTGCGGTAAAAGAGGAGATG
>JAWLDD010000271.1:0-3926 GCA_041686815.1 Candidatus Atribacteria bacterium
CAGTTTTTTTGAAAGGATGAAAAATAACATACCAAATGCAATTCCAAATAATAAATAAATTATGATATCCTGGTATCCAACAAGTTTGATACCTCTTTCAGCTAATAGAGGCACCGACATCCATGCTAATGTCGTTCCTATGATCACGCCTATCAGACTAAGGATAATCCTAATTATCTTTCTTAGCATTTGATCACCTCCTTGCTCTATTATTAACATTATACCAGATTTTTATAAGTTTGTAGATAAAAATTGTGAATTTTTTCCTGATATGAAAGGGTTATAAAGGTTTAGAAAAAAAGGAGCGTCATTTCAGACGCTGCTTTCTCCTTCAATAATTCCATCGACCAGTGCCGTTATCTCGGCCTCATCAGCATCTTTGGACAACACCAGCTCACTGATCAAAATCTGCCGGGCATTACTAAGCATTTTACGTTCTGCTGTCGACAATCCTTTTTCATGGTCCCGTAACATAAGATTGCGTACTACTTCTGCTACTTCGTATATGTCTCCGCTCTTCATCTTCTCCATATTCTGGCGATATCTCTTATTCCAATTGGATGACATCGTGGACTTGTCGCTGGACATGAATTCTACTACCTTGTCTACTTCTTCTGTGGAGATTACCTCTCGAATCCCGATCTGCTCAACATTTGCTGTAGGGATCATTACTTTCATGTCGCCAACCGGAAATCTCAGTATATAATAGCTCTGTTTTTCGCCTAAGATCTCACGTTCTTCAATGCCTTCGATAATACCGGCACCGTGCATCGGATAAACTACCTTATCTCCTATATCAAACATGAACGATGCCTCCCTTAACTTATTTACTAGGATATTATAACATAAGGGAGGCTTATTGTCAATAAACCGTTAATTTTAGCATGATAGTATTCATTTGTCAATATACATTTTGAATTTTTTTCTGTTTTCCCAGTCATGCTGGGACTACTATAAACTCCACGCTTTTAAGGCTCTTTTTAAGTTGATTGATGATATCGCTTTCCTTTTCCGAGTTGGGTGATTCACCTAGCACCATTACGCCTATTTTGTGCTTTTGTGAATAATCCGTTAAAACCTTTACCACATCGTTTGAGCGAAGTACCGTCATCTCTGCTCCTACTTGTTTTGATATATCAAATAGGTAATCCAGGGCCTCCCCTTCCTTGGGGTTGCCCAAAAAGTTCTCACCTATGGGTGCTACGTGTATTACATGAGGTTTTCCACCGCTTCTTTTGGATTCGTCGTATCCTTTTCTTATTAGCCTTTCACAAGACCTTTGACGAGTCACACATATCAATACGTTCTGTAATTTTTCCATTTGTACCCCTCTTACTTTCTAACATAGAGACTTTACCCTAGGCATTACAAAACAATGCTAAGGGCCTCAGCCACTGTATCCACCTCTATAATCTCTATATCCTTTATTCTCTCCAATCCCTTAAGGTTGGCCTTAGGGATTATGCAGGTATTAAAACCTAGTTTCTTGCATTCCAATATCCGCTTTTCCACATGGCTTATGCCTCTGACTTCTCCAGTGAGCCCTACTTCACCCATAATACACAGGTGATGGTCTATGGCTATATTTCTAAAGCCAGAAGCTATAGCACACACCACAGCTAGGTCCGCCGCCGGTTCATCGATCTTTATGCCTCCGGCTACGTTTACGTAGGCATCCTGGTCATACAGCCTCATGCCTACCTTTTTCTCAAGTACTGCCATAAGAAGAACAACTCTGTTGTAGTCTATACCTGTGGACATCCGCCTGGGCATACCAAAGGCAGTGGTGCTTACTAGAGCCTGAATCTCAACCAGCATAGGTCTGGTGCCCTCTATGCTACACAGCACTGCAGATCCGGACATACCCCGGGTGCGCTCGGACAAGAGGTGCTCCGAAGGGTTCATTATCTCTACTAGACCTTTGTCTCTCATTTCAAATATGCCTATCTCGTTTGTGGAGCCAAACCTGTTCTTTACGCTTCTAAGAATTCTGTAGGTATGGTGGCGATCTCCTTCAAAGTAAAGGACGGTGTCCACCATATGCTCTAATACCCTTGGCCCTGCTATGGCACCTTCCTTGGTGACATGGCCTACCACAAAAATGGCTATATCGCTTTTCTTGGCCAGTCCCATAAGAGCTGCGGTTACCTCTCTTACCTGGCTTACGCTGCCTGGGGCAGAGGTCAATGCAGGGTTAAACATGGTCTGTATGGAATCTATCATAAGAAATTGAGGCTTTAAAGCATCAACATGAGCCAATATGACGTCCAGATCGGTCTCTGCCACCAAATGAAGGTTCTCTGATGTCACATCCAATCGGTGCGCCCTCATCTTGATCTGGCGAGCTGATTCCTCCCCGGAAACGTAGAGGATCTTGTTGTCCCCCTTTCCTAGGGACTCGCATATTTGGAGAATCAAGGTGGACTTGCCTATGCCCGGATCTCCACCTATAAGGATGAGGGATCCCTTTACCACTCCTCCGCCTAGCACTCTATCCAGCTCTTCCAGACCGGTTGTTTCTCTGGTTTCCTCCTGTAGGGATACCTCCCTTAGGGTGACCGGCCGGCTAGATCCTGCTATGCTACGGCTTGAAGTAGGCCTGGCATTTGCGGCAGGTTTTTCTATCTCCTCCACCATGGTGTTCCACTCATTACAGGATGGACACTTGCCCATCCACCTGATGGATTCATAACCGCATTCTTGACAAACGAAAATTTTTTTAAGCTTTGACATCTATATTATTAGCTCCCTGTCTTTTGTACTTAGGCAGTAATGTCCACATGATGATAAACAGCTTACCTCTTTTAAGCATTAAATTTATGACCAAGCTGCTGATTCAATTATATCACATTAAAGAATAAAAATGTATACGGATGGGTAAATACAAAAAATATGCTCCTTTGTATCTTTTTATAACAATGAAAGTAATCAGGGAATAAACAAACAACGATCCCTAACTCTCATATGAGAAGTTAGGGATCGTATACTAGGCATATGCATCTATTACTTAATTAGTTTTCCCAACTGATGCCAGCGAATTTCTTGAATGCTTCCATGCTCTTCTTAATGCTGGCAATTTGGCTATCCATACGAGTATAGTCTTGCTCAAGTATTATATACTCAGCTTCCGTGTATTCATTGGCTGTGTCTATTATCTCTTGTATAGGCATGATTCCTGTTCCAATCTCAGCGAAAGCTGTGTTGCTTATACGTCTAGCTTCTGCAATAGCTTCATCTGAGATGACATGCTTTCCTCCACTCTTGGCATAGTCGCTATCGCCGTCAATACCTGTTGCCTCTCCGGATTTCATCTCTCGTTCCTCAGGTGTTAACCCAATAGTATTTATAGGTGCCATACTGTCCCAAGCGAAATCTTTTTGATGTATTAACTTTACTCTCTTTCCAAAATGTTTGAGCTGTTCCATAGGACAGAGACCTGCTCTCATGGTCCAGAAAGTATCCAATTCCAATGACAGATAGTCTGGATCTGTATTCTCTACGATTATATCTAGGATACTTTTACCATTAAAGGTCCGGAACTCATGATCGTGGTTATGGTAGAGATAGGTCATTCCTTCCTCTCTACAGATCCTACCTATTTCGTTGAAAGCTTCACACTGTCTCATCAAATCATCATAGGTAGTAAAGCGACCCATGGGATTAACTATATTACGATTTCCTAGCACTTTATTATACTCCAACACAGCTTTAATATCAGCTTTTTCTATAGGGAATATATGAGCACTTACTACCTTTGTACCAAATTTGTCGAAGGTTTTCTTTAATGTGCTCGCATCTACGCCAAATCCACAACCAGAATCCTGAATTGCATTATGATTGCAAACCTCGACATTTTTGTATTCAAGCTTCCCAACCTCTTCCACCGTAGCAATAGGATCTTTCGCCATATTGTCGCGAACTGAGTA
>JAWLDD010000272.1:0-3916 GCA_041686815.1 Candidatus Atribacteria bacterium
AAACCAAATGGAATTATGTCATTTCCTTGAATGGTTGCATAAAGGTAATTCGACTCTACCGCTCCTTGGAGTTTTATATTATTCCATGGTTCTTTTGCTCTTCGAATAATCTCGTCCTTTGTTTGAACAGGAACCTGGTGAGTCGATTCAAAATTTACAATAAATGGATTAAAGTGCTCTACCCACCATAAGCTTCTAGGAATGAGACTTGCTCCTTGTTTTACAACTCGCCTATACACAGAATATTCTTGAGCCTTAGATTGTGTATTCACCTCTATTTCATTTAGATATCTCAGAGCGTAGTTATAACGTATGTTTTTCTTGGGGAACTTTCCCGATAGTTCTACTATTCTAGGATCTTTAGTATTAATACTGCCTTTTTCGGCAATGATGGTGCATGCAGGTAAATTGAAAAGTGGCTGGACATCTTTTAAGTCCGCTATATGGATAAAATTTACTAATACATTACCCATCTGTCCGGTTCTAAATCGGGAATGTTGTTTTCCGCCCCACCATACACTGCGTGGCATAACAAATGCTATACGACCATTATTTTCTAGATATTCAGAGACTGAATGTGCCCAAAATACAGTCGCGACTTCCATACTGGAATATAGATGTGGGGCATTTTTGTCTATAAGATTATACTTGGTAGTTACATAATGATGGATAGTGTTCTTATATTTTTCATTCTGTAAGTTACGATATACGACCCATGGAGGGTTTCCTACAATCAATGAGAAACTCTCCCTTGCAAAAACTGTTGGCCTATAGTTATTTCGCAATATGAAAGGCCATATCGTATCTTTCTTATTCTTTATTGCCTGACGCAAACAATGTAGATTCTCTAACCAAATATCTTCCCATTTGTGAGGATACTGGGATGGGTATGCTGAGGGAATCCCGACTTTGGAAAGAAATTTCTTAAATCCTATGACTGCATCCTCCTTAGAATAGCTTAGTTGAGCGAAATAGGATAAATTTGTGATGATTTCATCAATTATCGGTGCATCTATGCCAACGGGTAATTTAAATTTATTTATAGTCTGTATTGGGGATCCATCTTCACTTGACTCTGGATAAACCAGTGTATCTGCTAGATAAACTGGTACAGTCATTTCTCTTAATGAATTGCAGGAGGCAAGGGCAAGCAATATATTAACACGAGATATAATAACAGCTAGAGGATGAATATCAATTCCCGCTAAATCATTCTGTACCTTTGTACATAATGCGTCGCCTCTAATTCCCATTTCA
The DNA here is from genome assembly GCA_041686815.1 of Candidatus Atribacteria bacterium. Classification (GTDB taxonomy): domain Bacteria; phylum Bacillota; class Clostridia; order Caldicoprobacterales; family UBA3941; genus JAWLDD01. The sequence continues at coordinate 1,258 of JAWLDD010000272.1, forward strand.
TACCAAAGCTTTATGCATATGAAGAGAAAGGTACCTGAACCACAAGATGGATCTAAGACGCGATCTGGTTTTCTTAATTCAGCTCTACGACATAAATATTCAGCTAACCAGTCAGGTGTATAAAATTCCCCTAGATCGTGCCTCGTTTGTGGGTCAATAAGATGCTCATAAAGGGCTTTGAGGATGTCTTCATTCATCAAGTTTATATCATACAATGACAGATGATGAGCAATCCTTGCTAAGAATAATTTTGAGTTTTTTGTATCCAATACAAACCAATTAAAAAAGTCAGCTTCTACAACATTAATAAATCCGTAATCCCTAAATACGGTACCGTCTATTATATCAATGAAATTCTTGCTTTCAATTTTTTTGCTATTCGATATCGCAAAATATGCGAATAATTTAGCAATAACAGCTAAATATGTATGATTAATAAACAGTTGATCGCTTCCGATATCATCCCCATATGCATATTCCAGGAGTTTAGACCATTCATTGCGTTTTACTTGAACTTCTGTATGGTATTTTAATTTATCCCAAAGACGATGAAGTATATAGAATGCTTGCCTAGCTATAGGACTGTTTGGTCCAAATCTAGATACCAAATCTTGTGCTGTTGGCATCAGAGTTACTTGTTTGCAGAAATAACGTTCTAACCACTGATAGACCTGCGTTGAATCAGACGATTCAAGATCAATATGATCTATTGGTTGTAGGTTTTCATTTGATACCAAGAAAGACTCCATATACAATCCATTGGTTATAATATAAAATGGTCTACTAGCTGAAGAAAATATAATATTCTCAGGATTAAAGGCTCTTATACTAGGCTTACTTAAGAGTTAAAAGTTAATGCCACAATAACCCAACTTTTAAAAAAGGAACATTAAATAAATCCTGCTATGCAGCGTCTTTGTAAAATCGCTCCTTATAAGGCTTCTGGTATCTATGAATATTTGCTAAAGTCGCATACCTGTTGAGATTGTAAATATTCCTCCACAGTTTTTGCCTCAGTACAGAACGTACAGTTTCAACTGATGGGTTCTGTGAAGACCGTGTCCTTAGCCAACCAGAAAACTTATCCCATACTGACCCAGGAAAGCTTAAGGATATCATAGATAAAATACCCAAGGCCATGCAGCTTAAAAATGTATATACCTCGATGGCCCTCATGGTAGAAATAATCTTTTTCTTATCCCTATCCTCTGTTATAGAGGATAGGTCACTGTTAGTTTTGAACCTTGAAATCTTAGGCATAGCCGCGGTCCAAAAGTGATAGAAGAAACCCCCTAGGTTTTGTTTGAGCATTTTAAAGGATACCTCAATCTTGAACCGGTAGCTGTAGGCCAGAATAATCTTTTCGGGATCCATAGTTAGGTCTGAACACATTAGAATCATTGTATTTTCGCCGGTTCTTACCATAACGAATCTCAGCATCCTGCCTGTGGGTCTCCATATAAGATTCTTGCAAAGATATTCTATGGTTTCTTCTTTGCCGTATAAGCTCATGGTCACGGTAGTGAAGGTATCTGCAGTGTTTTTAAAAAGTTCTCTTAGGATCACCTTGTCACCATACTTTCTCGGTCTACCGGGTTTTTTCTTTTTAGGTGGTTCAGGGGACTCAAAGGCAACAGTATTTTTCTTACCCCTGGTTATTAAGGTTATGTTTCCAGCCTCCCTTTGTGCGGCATCAAAGGCGTACTTACTTACGAAAAATGCATCGAGGAGTAATATGGCCTTTTGGGATGTTTGGGCTGCAAAGTTAGAAGCCATTTGGATCATCTTGGTCACACTGGTATCACTCTGTTTAGCTCTACCTTGTCCTTTTGATATCGGTGGGGCCTCTTCCTCAAGGCGTTCTACCTCGTCAGTGCCATCCTGAAGCTCTATATCTACGGGGATGCATTGCATAGTCTTATCTTTTGCCAATATACCCACCATCCCAAATTGATGGCCAAAGATATACTCTGCCTTGCCAACGTTTTCAGAGTCCTGACGTAGTTTTTTTACCCCCGGCATATGCCTGGCTTCTTTCGGAACCTTGATATGGTCCCCGACTATTACCATAGACCCATCCAGTTCTACCAACTTATCATTGGAACTGGCTATAGTCTGCCATTTCCGTTTAATGCTTTTTAATTCATAAGCCTTAGAACGGAAAAAATGAAGCATTGACTCATAATATCGTGGATTAAGGCTCAAGCAACCTACGATGGAGGATATTCCCCTTATGTCTGGCCTTATTAGAAGTCCAATCATAATGGTTACAAACCAGGCAAAGGTTTCCTCCCTCTTGAAACAAATCCGAAATTGGTGTAGAATTTTATATATAAGCTTGAGCATTCTTGTTAACCCCCAGTAAATTTTTTTGTAGTGAATTAAATTTATCATGGTTAACATAATGTATCAAGCTTATTACATATCCAATTTGTGGTTGGAACTTTTAACTCTCAAGTAGGCTTAGGTGCATTTACAATTTGAATCACTACTTCTTTCCAGAGAAAGTGGTCATCAACCCTTACTATTAGAGTGTTAGTGGTGCATAGTTCTATATTTAAATCGAGGGAATCCCTTAAGAATCGATATATAAGATTAGTTAAAGGCTTTTCTTTATCTTCACTATCATATAACAGTATAACTTTGTTTATATAGCGCG
>JAWLDD010000273.1:0-3913 GCA_041686815.1 Candidatus Atribacteria bacterium
ATCTGCACCCAATTCAGCAGCCATTATACTTGCTAAATGAGCCACTTCGATTGAATGTCTCAACACATTTTGTCCATAGCTGGTACGGTATTTCAACCGTCCAAGGAGCTTAACAAGCTCTGGATGAATGCCGTGGATTCCTACTTCAAATACGGCTTGTTCTCCCTCTTCACGAATTTGTGTCTCAACTTCTTTCTTAGCCTTTTCCACCATTTCTTCAATTCTGGTGGGATGAATTCGTCCATCTAAGACCAACTTTTCCAATGAAATTCTGGCAATTTCTCTCCGAATTGGATCAAATCCGGATAAAATTACGGCTTCCGGAGTATCATCAATAATCAAGTCTATTCCTGTTGCTGTCTCCAGAGTACGAATGTTACGTCCTTCTCTGCCTATAATCCTACCTTTCATTTCATCATTCGGCAATTCTACTACAGAAACAGTGGCCTCTGCCACGTGATCTGCTGCTGATTTTTGTATGGCCAAAGCGATAATAGAACGAGCTTTCTTTTCAGCTTCTTCCTTTGCCCTATTCTCGTACTCACGTATCTTAACAGCTACATCATGAGCTATGTCTCTCTCAACGCTTTCTAAAAGAATCTCGCGAGCTTGATCTTTTGTCATCTCAGAAATCTTCTCTAGTTCTTTTAGTTGTTTCTTATAAAGAGCTTGAATTTCTTGTTCTACTTTTTCAATGTCTCTTTTCTTTTTGTTTAGAGAATCTTCTTTAGATTCTAGAGAATCCATCTTTCTATCTAAATTCTCTTCCTTCTGTTGAACCCTACGCTCAATTCTTTGAATTTCATTTCGACGATCTCTGATCTCTTTATCAAATTCATTTCGCAGTTTGTGTATTTCTTCTTTTGCCTCAAGAATAGCTTCTCTTTGCGTTGCTTCAGCTTGCTTCTCGGCTTCTTCAACAATTCTCTTTGCGGCTTCCTCTGCACTGGATATTTTTCCTTCTGCAATCCGTTTACGATAATTGTATCCGAGAGCCATAAACCCAATAGCTACTACTACCAGGACAAATACCTGCAGTAGTATTTCTGGCACTAGATAGGGACACCTCCTCATTTCTGTTTGTAAAAGTTAAGCCGGGGAAATTCCTCGGCTCAAACAATACGTTGATTTCTAAATCCCTTTGATTCTTCATTTAATATATTATTGTTACATAATAACAATGATAAATTCATTTTATATGTTTTTCTGTACTATGTCAAGTCTATTAAATCTCCTATTGACCATAAAATACCATATTTTCACATTAATCTTTACTGATCTATAGTGTAAATATTAAAAAAGAACTATAAATATAGGGAAAGGTATATTTATAGTTCTTAGATTTGGTGATAGGGGTGTGAGTACTTAATTTTGACTTGTAGGAATTATTTTAATATTTTCCGCCGTTTTCCCTGATTCCCTTTTAACTATGTCTAGTATTTGAGCCACTTCTTCAGGAGCAAGTTCATTCTTACCTACTATTACACTTACATAATCCTGATTGAATATAACGATAGAATCATCAAATCCCTTTGCCTTTAAGAGACCCTCGATGTTTAGCTCCTTTTCCATATTTGCAGTGATTTCTAATAATTGTGCTTGGGCTTCATTTTTCATTTCAACCTCAGAATTAGGATTGTCAACGATCTCTTTTATGTACTCTATCTCCTTTTTCCTAGTATTTTCCCTCTCAAATCGATACTCTACGAAAAAGCCTGCGCTGCTAGATGTGCTTGCTACATCAGACGACGCATCCGTTGACTCATTACCCTCCTTGTCACTTGAGGAATCTTTTACCGTTACTTTTGGCTTTTCACCCTCCTTGTTGAGTATATTACCATCTAGAGCATTCTGGTTATATATAAAGTTTAAGTACCCCGTTATTACGAGGAGAAACACTAGCATAGCTAAAACTAAGTTTTTTCTTTTCAACGTTAGCATGTTTATTCAATCCTCCTAATTACTTTTTTCCATTGGAAAAACTTCGACTTGGTTGGGTTTCACTCCTAAAGCCACTTGAACAGCCTTCATAAGCTCCATTTTTACCCTTATATCTTCCGCTCCTTCAGAAATTATAATAACTCCTTTGATTTCTGGCTCCACCTCCTTTAAGATGATTGGTTTTGATCCTTCTGTATCATTGAATGTCGAAGGTTGTGAATTTATATCCGTCTGATTAATGATTCTGGTACCGCCACTGCTATCTTCTTCTTCGGTTGTAGTAGTTGATTCCACAGTATTCATGGCAGGTATTATTTCTTTGCCTGAACTATAGGTAACCATTACCTCGACTTTTCCTGCTCCTTTTATTGCGGATAGTATTTCCTTAAGCCTTTGTTCATCTCTATTTTCAGTTGTGCTGTTATTTTCTACCCAATGAAGGCCAGCTTGATTTTCAGATGGTGTGTCCCTTTCATTGGTATCTGAAGCATTGTTTAATGTAGAGGCATAAATGCTTATAATGATAGCTAACACTAACACTATTGCTACCCATTCAACGTTTTTAATCTCTTTGAATTTATTCAACAATTCTTTTATAGACTTCCTCTCCGACATTTACTAACCTCCTTATCATAAGTTATATTATCCGTTATTTATGTATATTCTAGATTCTTCAATTTCATAAGTATCAGATAGATGCTTCTTTAACTCGTCATAGTTCTCATTTTCCCTCGTCTGAAAAGGCTTACTCTCTTGATCTTTAGATTTTGAGCCAATAGAAATTTCTACAGGTTTTATGCCTAGCGATTCATCTTTGGAATATCCTATGAAAACGTCGATTCGCTTTATATTGATCATTCCTTCTTGCTCCAATTCATCTACAGTGACTATGGATGAAACAATGGAATTGGGCACATATTTCTCAACTCTTCTGACTACATCTTCTTCCAATCTCTTCTTATATAGCTCCATTAAGTACTCCTTTTGGTTTATTTCAATAGCTTGGCTAGGGGTATATGATACTTGTAACTCTGCAGCAATCATATCAGACCAAAGCTTTTTTTCTAAATTAGGTAGTTGTCCTAATAGCTTCAATATAGGTTGTAATATTATTAATAAAGTTATAAGTCCGATGAAAAAGCGTGTATAAGTTTTCAAATTACCTTTAGGTATAACCATATCCATCAATGTACCTAATGCTGCGACACCTACTATATTGGCAATCCATTGAGTTAACATTAAAACACTCCTTTATCTCATCATAACAGTTATATTGCCAACGCCAACCAGCAATGCAATTGTCATAAAAAACATAATAGCAACGCCTACTACGGTTATGAACAGAATAATAAGCACACTACCTATGTCATCTAAACAGTTTACAATCCTTTTATCGCTGATAGGTTCCAGTAAAGCGCTACAGATCTTATAAACAGCCATTAGTGAGATTATCTTCAAGGTAGGAAATAAGCATATGGCTACAGCAACTATTAATCCTGCTATACCTACAGCATTTTTAAGCATTAGCGAACAACCAATTATGATATCTACAGTTTGGGAGAACATTTTACCAACTACTGGAACAAAGGCTTCTATTGCATATTTGGTAGTTCGTATGGATATTCCATCAAAAGTAGCTGCGAGAATTCCTTGGATACTAAGAACACCTATGAAAACAGTAAATACGATGCCTAGTATCCATGTGCAAATATTCCTAGTTAGTTTGCTCAACCTTTCTAGTTTTATATTCTCATTGATATTGCTGACCAACACCAAAATAGCTGATAAGGAAATTAGCGGGATCATAATATTCTTAAGAAAAATTCCGATGACTCCTGAGAGTAATGCTGTGGCTGGCTGTAGGATCCCCGTAGATGCTATCCCACCCATACTGATGAGGAGAGCTAAGAGTATGGGAAATAGAATTTGCATAAATGATGTCATCAATTCTATTGCCTTTTTCCCAGCATCA
>JAWLDD010000274.1:0-3899 GCA_041686815.1 Candidatus Atribacteria bacterium
ACAGTCAACATATACAATTTCTTCAAAAAGAATGGTTTTCGATATATCCAATTTATACCCTGCTTAGATCCCCTTGAAGAAGAACCGGGCGGGCAGCAATACTCTCTAACACCTGAAAGGTTCACCATATTTTTGAAAGACTTATTTGATTTATGGTATGAGGATATTATAAAGGGCAACATGATGAGTATAAGATACTTTGATAACCTGGTAGGTATGATCATAGGTTATCCGCCAGAGAACTGCGGAATGTCGGGAGTGTGCCGATGCCAATTTGTTGTAGAGGCCAATGGAGGAGTCTATCCCTGTGATTTTTATGTCTTGGACAAGTGGTATCTAGGAAACCTTAAAGAACAGGGTTTTGACGAAATAGAAGGATCCGACACTGCCAAGGAATTTATTGAAGCATCAAAATATATAGACCCGAAATGCAGACAATGCAAATGGTTTAGTCTATGCAGAGGCGGGTGTAGAAGAAATAGAGAGCCCTTTATAGATGACAAGCCGGCATTGAACTACTTCTGCTCATCCTATATGGAGTTCTTTGAATATGCTGCTCCTAGATTGTCTCAGTTGGCTAGAATGTTTTCAAATAGGAGCATGTAGTGCTAGAAACGGGTTGTTTGAATATGAGGACAATGATTAAAAAGGCCTTTAGTAGGATAGGAACAATGCTTATAAATTATGTTAAGCTGCTTTTAATTCCCTTTGTATTCGTTTTTATGCTAATTGCTTTATTCATTAAGGGGATAAAAATTCTTATTATAAAATGTATAGATTGGTTTAGCCTAAGATAATAAAAAAGCGACTGTTTACACAGTCGCTTATATATTTGGCTATTACATGGGTTAGGATTAATACATTCCACCCATTCCGCCCATTCCGCCACCAGCAGGAGCTGCAGGTTCGGGTTCAGGAATATCGGCCACCAAGCTTTCAGTGGTAAGAACCATAGCAGCGATGCTAGCTGCGTTCTGAAGTGCGGATCTGGTAACCTTGGTTGGGTCTATAATACCCTTTTCTACCATATCTCCGAATTCTCCTGCTAGAGCATCAAATCCGAAGTAGGGCTCATTGCTCTCGCGAACCTTTTCTACTATTATAGATCCTTCAAGACCTGCATTGGTAGCAATTTGTCTTACAGGCTCTTCTAGAGCTCTCTTTATGATGTTAACACCAGTTAGTTCATCGCCGGTAGCATCAATCTTGTTGACTGCTTCAAGAGACTTAATGTATGCAACTCCGCCACCGGGTACGATTCCTTCTTCAACTGCTGCTCTTGTAGCATTGAGAGCGTCTTCGATTCTCAGTTTCTTATCCTTCAGCTCGGTCTCGGTAGCAGCACCAACCTTGATAACTGCAACTCCACCAGCCAGTTTTGCTAAGCGCTCTTGAAGTTTTTCTCTGTCATAGTCCGAAGTAGTCTCTTCAATCTGCGCTCTAATAGCGTTGATTCTGTTCTTGATCTCTTGCTCTTGTCCAGCGCCTTGAACGATGGTGGTGTTTTCTTTATCAACGGTAACTCTAGCTGCACGTCCTAGTTGGCTCAAAGTGGTTTCTTTGAGATCTAGACCAACTTCCTCGGAGATAACAGTACCGCCAGTTAGGATAGCAATATCCTCCAACATAGCTTTTCTTCTGTCGCCGAATCCGGGAGCCTTTACTGCTACGCAGGTGAAGGTACCTCTCAGTTTATTGACTACCAGAGTAGCTAGAGCTTCGCCTTCGATATCCTCTGCGATGATGAGCAATTTGCCGCCCTGTTGAACGATTTGTTCTAGAACGGGTAGGATATCTTGGATATTGGAGATCTTCTTATCGGTAATTAGGATGTAGGGATCATCCAATTCAGCTATCATCTTTTCGGTATCTGTTACCATGTAAGCGGAAACATATCCGCGATCAAATTGCATACCTTCTACAACATCCATCTCGGTAAGTAAGGATTTGGATTCTTCAACGGTGATGACACCATCTTTGCCTACCTTTTCCATAGCATCGGAGATAAGCTGACCAATAGTCTGATCTCCAGCTGAGATTGCAGCTACCTGAGCAATAGCTTCTTTCTTTTCGATGGGTTTGCTCAGTTGCTTTAAGGATTCAACAGCTGCCTCTACAGCTTTCTCGATTCCTTTCTTTAGTATAATGGGGTTTGCACCAGCAGCAACGTTTTTAAGACCTTCTCGGATGATAGCCTGTGCAAGTACGGTTGCAGTGGTTGTACCGTCTCCAGCGATGTCATTGGTCTTGGTTGCTACCTCTTTAACCAGCTGTGCTCCCATATTCTCATAGGGATCTTCCAATTCTATTTCCTTAGCGATAGTTACACCGTCATTCACTATCTGAGGGGAACCAAACTTCTTATCTAATACCACGTTGCGTCCCTTAGGACCCATGGTTATTTTAACGGTATCGGCTAGGGAATTTACACCCCTTTCAAGGGCTCTTCTGGCTTCTTCGCCATACTTAAGTTGCTTTGCCATAACCATTTCCTCCTTTAATTATCATTATTAGTCTACAATAGCTAAAATATCGCTTTGTCTAACGATGATATATTCCTCGTCATCAACTTTTACTTCAGTACCAGCGTATTTGGAATAGATAACCTTATCGCCGACTTTAACTTCCATAACTACTTCTTTGCCATCAACCATACCGCCAGGACCAACTGCTAAGACCTCGGCCATTTGTGGTTTTTCTTTAGCAGAACCGGGAAGGACAATACCGCCTTTAGTTGTTTCTTCGCTTTCTAAGGTTTTAATAACGACTCTGTCACCTAGTGGCTTGATATTCATAAAATCATTACCCTCCTCTTTATGTAATATATGTTTTGTTGTTAGCACTCTCTGTTGATGAGTGCTAATCCAAATATTAGTTTATTAAAAAGAGTAAAGGTTGGCAAATGTTGTATTAGGAGAAAAAATGGCATAATTGGCTAAAATGACTTAATACTCTAAAATAAATCCGAATTACTCTATAAATCTGCAAAACTATAGTTTTTAACCAATATTACATGGAAAGATACGCCATTCGCCTGAATTAGCATCTATATATAGAGAATACAAAGCTCCAGAACTGAAGAAATACCTTAAAATTCCTTGGAGGAATATGAATATTTCTGTCGAATAATTAAGGGGTATATGGTTTAGTCACATTTGTTAAGGTTAGGAGACAGAATATGGATAAATGGGATAAGAGATTTATGGATATGGTAAAGGTTATTGCAGAGTGGTCCAGCTGCTATCAACACAACAGAAAAATAGGTGCTATTATAGTTAAGAACAAGCGAATATTGACCACAGGATATAACGGGGCACCTTCGGGATATCCCAGTTGTGTGGAACGTGGGGAATGTATAAGAAGAAATAATGGCATTCCTTCCGGTACAAAGCATGAATACTGCTACGCTATTCATGCTGAGCAAAATGCCATAGTTCAGGCTGCCAAACTGGGAGTATCCATAGATGGCGCAACCCTATATTGCACTCATCAGCCCTGTGTCATATGCGCTAAACTCATTGTAAATAGTGGTATAACGAGAGTTGTCTACAGTGAGCCATATCCGGACAGCCTTGCTATTGAGATTTTAGAGGGTGTAGGTGTAAGCCTGGAGAAATTTGAAGATGACTGAAAGCGGGTATAAACCATACGCAAACAGAAAAAGAAAAAGGATTGTTATCAATCCTTTTTTTGTTCTTCGTCAATAGCTGGAGGTTCCATATAGGAGCCTGATAGTTTTTGAAGTGTATTGGGCAGAGCATCTCGTGAGTTGCCCCAGGGCTTGTCCTTGTTTCGATAGTCAAATTTCTTTGTAAACCACAACAGATCAGCTTCCAGCTCATTCAAGGCTTTAAGCTCAATGGGCATAATGAAACTGGTCCATTGATCAAAGGCTTTGG
>JAWLDD010000275.1:0-3897 GCA_041686815.1 Candidatus Atribacteria bacterium
ATGTATCCTTTTCACCATAATTTAGATAATGATGACGATGTTAAGATAGCCAGCGATAGATATCATGTTTATGTCAACGGTGATTACATCGGAGATAAGCTGTCTATTGCACAAGGAGATGGCGAGTGGAAGTCGATAGAAGGTTATCTCAAGGGGAGAAATTTTGAAGGTTATAGGGTTACTAGAGATGGTGATCATATATACGTCGACGTCCGTGATGAAGATCAAGCTGAGGCAATACGCAATCACCTAGAAGTATATACTCAAATAAGATGACTCTGTGTTTTTGAGAATAAAGCAAAGCCACGATAAATGATAAATATCGTGGCCTTTAAAATATTTCGAAAGTGCTAGAAAAATTCTTTATAAAGAGGCTGTAGCAGGGTCGCGTGTAAGGTTTTTAATCCATTTAAATCGGTTTACCTTAACCACAGCAACAGCGCATTTAAGAATCTGGTCAGATTTTAAGCATGCAAACACCACTACAGGAGATGCATGGAAGACAAAAGCAGCAATAAGTGCTGATGGAATAACAACAAGCCAAACGAAAATAAGGTCATTGATAAGAACAAAATGTATAGATCCTCCTGCCCTTACAATACCCGTCAAGGATGACATTTGATATGATGTACCTATCATAGTTACAGATAAAACCGTCATAAGCTGTTTTGCCATTACTATTGTATCTTCAGTAAGATTATATAGCAGTATTACATAATCCTTGGTTAGATACATTAGTGCTCCTGAAACTATACCTATTATAAGGAATAGTATTTGCAGCCTTTTGGCAAATATCTTTACCTTATCATACTCACCAGCTCCTACGGTCTGGCCTATAATGACCGAAGTAGCACCTGCTGTACCATACATGCCTACAGCCACCATGGAAAACACAGTATTAGCAATACTAACAGAAGCTAAAGCAATTGGGCCGAGCCTGCCGATGATAGCACCTTGAACCGTAAGGTTAATTCCCCAGAATATATCGCCCAATATTACAGGAAATCCATATTTGAAGAAATCCTTTAGTAGAGTATAATTGGTTTTAACCAACTCCATAAAGCGAATATTAAGCTTTTTATCGACAAAACGAACATATAATGCCATAAGAGGAGTCTCTATTACTCGAGCTGCTAGGGTAGCAATGGCCGCTCCTCTCACTCCTAAGGCAGGAGCACCTAGATTTCCAAATATAAAAACCCAGTTCAAGAAAACATTGACAAAGAAAGTAACAATGGATAAATACATACCAACCTTAACAGTTTCTACACAACGCATAGAGGCTATTAATACTTGGGTAATGCAGAAGAATACATAAGTAAATCGTATGATTTCCATGTACTTTAAAGCCTCTTTTAACACATCATCATCATTAGTAAACATCCTGAGTATTTCGGTAGGAAAAAATAAAGTTGCTAACAGGAAGATAATACCTGCAGCCAAACTAAACTTTAAGGCGATACCGATAAGGTTTTTAACGCTGTCCAGATCTCTTTTTCCCCAATACTGCACTGCTAATACTGTCAATGCAGTGCTTAAGCCTATGACTAACATATGGAGAAGATTCTGGAGCTGATTAGCAGCATATACTCCTGATAATGCAAGCTCGCCGAGAGATCCAACCATCAAGTTATCCGCTAACCCTACAGACATAGCGATAATGTTTTGTAGTGCGATTGGTGCGGCTAGTAATAAAACGCGTTTGTATAATCCTTTTGCTGATAACGACTGCATATAACTGATCCTTCTTTCTGTCTATAATGTATGAGCTAATAATACCCATATAAACCTGGATTGTCAATATAGCTGTACCCATGATATCTTCGATATCTGTATATTGAAATATTATGGTTAAAAAAAATGGGTTTGGGTAAATATAAATATGAAGAAATTCGTTAAAGAAATTATAAGATGAAAGGAGAATTTAGCATGGCTAAAATTAGATTGGCTATAATCTATTACAGTTCCACAGGAACTAATTATCAGTTAGCTAGATGGGCTGAAGAAGCAGCTGTAGAACTAGGAGCTGACGTCCGAGTGTTAAAAGTGCAGGAATTAGCACCTGATGCTGCTATAGATTCAAATCCCGATTGGAGAAAACATGTTGACGAGACTAAAAATGTACCTATTGCAACATCTGAGGACTTAGAGTGGGCAGATGCCATAATCTTTAGTTCACCTACACGGTTTGGAAATGTAGCATCTCAAATGAAACAGTTTTTGGATATTCAAGGAGGATTATGGGCACAGGGCAGACTAGTCAATAAGGTCGTCAGTGCTATGTCGTCAGCGAGCAATCCCCACGGAGGACAGGAACAAACAATACATGCTGTATATACTACTATGATGCATTGGGGAGCGATAATTGTTGCACCAGGTTATACCGATGATTCAATATTCAAGGCAGGTGGGAATCCTTACGGAACTAGTGTTACCTGTGATCAAAATGGAAATTTGGTAGAGGATGTTGAAGCTGCAGTTAAACACCAAGCTAAGAGAACATTAGAAGTAGCATCTTGGATAAAAAGCGGAAGAAAATAATGATTCACTAATTGTGTAACCAAATTTATATACCCCACATAATATATTACTAGATTTGGATATACGAGAGTATATGCAAAATGATAGCCAGTAATATTTATGGGGGTGTAGTAATGTCGGAGAGTAAACCTTGGAAAGACTGTGAATTAGAAGAGGAATTAAGAGATTGTATGAAGGACTTAGCCTATTGTCGAGAAGAATTGGCTAAGACAAAAAAAGAGCTTTTATACTGCGGAAAAAGACAAAAAGAATTAGAAGAAGCATATGAAAAGGGCATCTGGAAACTCGAAAAATGCAAAGAAGAGCTAAAGGAATGCAAAAAAGAGCTTTTTAAATGCAGGCATGACCTGGATAAGTGCCAAGAAGCATATGCTGAAGCACAAGAAGAGTTGGATGAGTGCAGGAAAGAATTGGCACATTGTCGCAAAAAGCTAAGAAAATGCGAGGAAGAGAAGAAGGATAAGGATAAAGATAAAGATCGTGATAAAGATGAAGACCATGATAAAGATAAGGATCGGCATAAAGATAGAGACCAGGATATAGATAAAGACCGAGATAAGGACAAAGATCGGGATAAAGATAAAAAACAGCATGATTGTAGATGTAAGGATAAGGATCACAAAACCTTCAAAGATCAGCTCTCTGAACTAATAAACAGAAGGGTAGATATTCGTTCTGGTGGGGAAACCCAAAATGTTGTTGTTACCAAAGTAAAGGATAACATTGTTACAGCTATGTTGATTGGTACTGGTGATATTGTCATTTTCCAACTAGACCGCATTGATTATGTCAATGTTCCTACTGTATAAATTAGATTATAATCAATCCCCCTGGATTTGATTTCAGGGGGTTTATGTTTTATCCTTTTCTTCTTAAAAAATCGATATTCTTAAAGGGAATAATGTAGACATCTTCACTGATTACTAATGTTAAATGCTCAGGTAACACTTCCATCAAGACTCCAACAGCATCAAATTCATCAGTGTGGACAATTATCCGTTTGCCAATCCATTTTTCAAGAATCGTCCTTAAATCAATCCAATAATCATGGTTTATTTTATTTAGTGCCTTTTCTATTTCCTTATCTATTGATTTCTTTATCTGATCAAACTCCTTTTTAATCTGATAATGTATATCTTCCACAGTTTCCATTCTATTTTCAATCTTCATTACTTGACCTTTGAGAAATGCAAATTCCGAATCCATCTTTTTTGAATTCTCGATATTGTTTTCTAGAGCGACTTTAAGTTTATTCAACCTATTTTCTATAGCATCTGAATCTATAAGAGGTAATTCCGGTTTTGATAAAATTTCAGCAGGATGTACAGAGCCCTGCTTATTCTTAGCATTATATAT
>JAWLDD010000276.1:0-3870 GCA_041686815.1 Candidatus Atribacteria bacterium
AGAAAGCTCAGATAGCTGGTAAAAACAATATACTGTTAAATATTTTCATCCTCTAGCATACATTTTATTCTCTATAGTTCTCCTTCCAGAGATTCAAATAAATTCAATGCGTAGCGGTCTGTCATCCCAGCTATATAATCACATACTCCTTGTTCAAGACCATCCCGAGAGATAACCATAGAATACTCATGAGGCAGTTTCTCGGAATGCTCTAAAAAATAATTGAAAAGCTTCACAAGAATATAATCTGATCTCTCCTCTTCATATTTTGATACAGAGCCCATGTACACATTTTCAAACATAAAATTCCTTAGCTCATGGGTAGCCTCTCCAATTTCTGCTGACATTTTGACAAAGGGTTTATTCATACTGTTTCTTATGACATCTTCTACCATAGTATTTATCCGTTGACTATGGGTATGCCCCAAAATGTCTATACAAGTCTTGGGAAGTCTATCTTCTGTTATAATGTTAGCTCTAATGGCGTCATCTATATCATGGTTGATATAGGCTATACGATCGCTTAAAGCCACAATTTGGCCTTCCAAAGTACTTGGAGTTCCTGAGTTGGTATGGTTTTTTATGCCGTCCCTAACTTCCCAGGTCAGATTTAAACCATGTCCCTCTTCCAATACCTCCACTACTCTAAGGCTTTGAAGATTGTGCTTAAAACCGTTTTTGGTAATCCTGTTGAGAGTTCTCTCACCAATATGGCCAAAGGGTGTATGACCAAGATCGTGACCTAAAGCTATAGCTTCTGTAAGATCTTCATTCAACCTAAGGGCTCTAGCAATAGTACGACTTATTTGGGATACCTCCAGAGTATGGGTTAATCGAGTACGAAAATGATCCCCTTCAGGTGCTATAAACACCTGAGTTTTGTGCTTTAACCGGCGAAAAGATTTACAATGAAGTATTCTATCTCTATCCCTCTGAAAATCGGTTCGGATACTACATTTTTCCTCAGGATGCTGTCGTCCTTTTGTTTCACTACTTAGGGCGGCATAGGCAGAGAGACTCTTCCTTTCCAGGTCTTCGATGTTTTTCCGAATAACCATATTAACCCCCTAATGTATAATGATTGCACTATAGTATATATACAACATATATCCCTAATATCCTTCTATTTCCCTAACAAAATTGTATTCCAATTGTATCCTCCCAATAGCTTTTTCAATTTCTCTTCAGTTTCTCTCCCATTCTGGGCTCTATCGCTAAATGAAATAAGTGCATTATCAGTTGTAGATAATGCACTTACTATAATTCATTTTGATTTTATCTTAAGCTGTCAAACTCAAATGTCTAATTCAAACAAACTTGATTTATTTTTGCTTGATAGCTGCTTGGGCTGCAGCCAATCGTGCTATAGGCACACGATATGGTGAGCAGGATACATAGTCTAGCCCAATGAGGTTGCAGAACTCTACTGAACTAGGATCTCCACCGTGCTCTCCGCAGATACCCAATTTGATATCGGGACGGGTTGATCTACCAAGCTCAACAGCCATCTTCATCAACTTACCAACACCCTTTTGATCCACACGGGCAAAGGGATCGCTTTCGAAGATTTGTTTCTCGTAGTAGTCATCCAGGAATTTAGCAGCATCATCTCTGGAGAAACCAAAGGTCATCTGGGTTAGGTCGTTTGTACCAAAGGAGAAGAACTCTGCTTCCTTGGCAATCTCATCAGCAAGGAGAGTTGCTCTTGGTACTTCGATCATAGTACCTACTTCGTAAGGAACCTTTACTCCTTTTTCTTCCATTACTGCTTCTGCAGTCCTAACTACTACATCTTTAACATATCTAAGCTCTTTAACATCCCCTACCAAAGGAATCATAATTTCAGGAAGGATGTTATATCCCTTTTCTTCTCTAACTTCAACAGCAGCCTCTATGATAGCTCTGGTTTGCATTTCAGCAATTTCAGGATAGGTTACTGCTAGTCGGCAACCACGATGTCCTAACATTGGGTTTAGCTCCTGGAGCTCAACTATAGCAGCTTTTAGCTCTTCAAAGGTTAATCCCATATCCGTAGCTAGTGCTCTTATGTCACCATCTGCATGAGGCAAGAATTCATGAAGCGGTGGATCTAGCAGACGAATTGTAACAGCTCTGTCACCCATTACTTCATAAATTGCTTTAAAGTCGCCTTTTTGCATGGGCAATAGTTTTTCTAGAGCTTTCCTTCGCTCTTCTTCATTCCTTGCTACGATCATTTCGCGCATCGCTGGGATTCTATCCTCTTCGAAGAACATATGCTCTGTACGGCATAGTCCAATTCCCTGAGCACCGAATTCTAATGCTTGCTTAGCATCTCTAGGTGTATCAGCATTGGTGCGAACTTCAAGTCTTCTAAACTCATCTGCCCATTCCATCAATGTAGCAAAATTACCAGTCATTTCTGGAGCTTGGGTAGGTAATTCTTCACCATAAACATATCCAGTGGAACCATCTAGGGAGATGAAATCTCCTTCTTTATAGGTTTTTCCACCTATAGTCATTGTTCTGGTATCTTCATCTATCAATGCTTCTCCACAACCAGCTACACAGCAGGTTCCAATACCTCTAGCTACAACAGCTGCATGGGAAGTCATTCCGCCCCTTGAGGTGAGTATACCTTCTGCGGCATACATTCCTTCAATATCCTCAGGTGATGTTTCTTGGCGAACCAAGATAACTTTCTGTCCGTCCTTCGCTGCTTCAGCTGCTGTCTCAGCTGTGAAATAAATATGTCCTGTAGCAGCTCCGGGAGATGCAGGGAGTCCTTTAGCAATTGGAGTAGCTGCCTTTAAAGCATTTGGTTCGAAAGTAGGATGCAGTAGTGCATCTAGCTGCTTAGGATCGATCTGAAGCAGTGCTTCTTCTTTTGTGATCAGTCCTTCATTTACTAGATCTACAGCTACCTTTAGAGCAGCGGCAGCAGTTCTCTTACCATTTCGGGTTTGCAGCATATATAGCTTGCCCTTTTCGATGGTAAACTCCATATCCTGCATATCCTTATAGTGCTTCTCAAGCTTTTCCGCAATTTCAACAAATTGTTCATATATTTCAGGCATAACTTCTTTCAGTCTATCAATAGGCTCTGGTGTTCGGATACCTGCAACTACGTCTTCACCTTGAGCATTGATTAAATATTCGCCGTAGAGCTTGTTTTCTCCTGTAGAAGGGTTTCTTGTAAATGCAACACCGGTACCACAATCATCACCCATGTTACCAAATACCATGGCCTGTACGTTAACAGCAGTACCCCAGTCACCTGGTATATCGTTCATCCTTCTATATACGATAGCCCTTGGATTGTTCCAGGAACTGAATACAGCTTCTACAGCTGCTAATAGCTGATCCTTTGGATCTTGAGGGAAATCTTCTCCCTTTGTGGATTTGTAGAATTCCTTAAAACGTCTGACCATTTCCTTAAGGTTCTCAGCGGTCAGCTCGGAATCTTCGGTTACTCCATTTTGTGCTTTGATGTCATCCATAATCTCATCAAAGTGGGATTTCTCAATACCCATTACAACATCAGAAAACATTTGGATGAAACGTCTGTAGCTGTCATAAGCAAATCTTTCATTGTTTGTAAGCTTTGCTAATCCTTCAACAGCGTCGTCGTTCAAGCCCAGATTTAGAACTGTATCCATCATTCCAGGCATGGATGCTCTTGCACCTGATCTTACAGATACTAAAAAGGGATTATTTAAGTCACCGAATTTTTTACCGGCTATTTCTTCAACTTTTGACATTGCATCAAGAATCTGATCGACTATCTCTGGGGCAATAGTCTCGCCGTCTTCATAGTACCTTGTGCATGCCTCGGTGGTAACAGTAAAACCTTGCGGTACTGGCAAACCAAGATTAGTCATCTCTGCCAAG
>JAWLDD010000277.1:0-3869 GCA_041686815.1 Candidatus Atribacteria bacterium
CTGAAAAGCGTTCGAGTAACTGGATGTAAACGTACATATGATTATACAATAGCTTTAAGGGGTGTAACCAGCACAGATGGTATGAGTGCTAATTGGGCTAGGATACCATACCATGTATTAGATAAAATATCTAAGCGAATTACCACTGAGGTTCCTCAGGTTAACAGAATAGTGTACGATATAACAAACAAGCCTCCTGCTACAATTGAGTGGGAATAATAAAACCGAACATTAATTTAAAATCCAAAATAAACGTTCAAAAAATCATTGACAATTTGGTAAAGCTTTGGTATATTGTCTATGTAATGAAATGACTCATATAATCCTAATAATTGGTTTGGGAGTTTCTACCGAGCAGCCGTAACTGCTGGACTATGAGTGATGTGCGTGATATTGAATAGCTTTTTAGCTTTACAATATATAGGCATAAAGGTTCACTCAGGTCATGAATCTATATGTCTATTTTTTAGTTAACTATCAAAGCATGACCTGAATATTTTAAGGGAGGAAACACAAATGAACGCCTTTTTAGATCGAACATTTAAGTTGCAAGAACACAAAACAAGTGTAAAGACCGAGATAATGGCGGGTGTTACAACATTCATGACCATGGCATATATCTTAGTGGTCAATCCTAACATCCTATCAGCCGCCAATATGGACAAAGGTGCTGTCTTTACAGCAACTGCTCTGTCAGCAGCTATAGCTACCATAGTTATGGCATTCTTAGCTAACTATCCAGTCGGTCTTGCTTCTGGAATGGGACTTAATGCTTTCTTCGTGATTGTTGCTGGCATGTATTCTTGGGAGATAGCATTAACCGCAATACTTATAGAAGGTATAATCTTTATTGTCTTGTCATTTTTTAAATTTAGAGAAGCCATAGTAAATGGTATTCCTGAAAACCTGAAGTATGCAATCACAGTTGGGATAGGATTATTTATTGCACTTATAGGATTGAAAAACGCTAACATCATAGTACCAAATGAGGGTACAATAATAGGACTTGGTGATTTAACAAGCATTACGGTTGTATTATCCCTTATCGGACTGTTGGGTACTATTTATATGACACATAAAGGAGTAAGAGGTGCACTACTTTGGGGTATTCTAGGCACCTATGTTCTAGGAATTGTTTGTCAGCTAATTGGTTTGTATACTGTTAATCCTGATCAAGGAATGTTTGACTTAATCCCTTCTTGGAAGATGATATCTCTTCCACCATCTTTAGCACCAACCTTCTTGAAGTTTGATTTTCAAGGTGCATTCCAATTAGGTTTGGACTTTGTGGTTATTCTGTTTTCATTCCTTTTTGTTGATATCTTTGACACCGTTGGAACCCTTATCGGGGTAGCAAGTAAAGGAAATCTTCTGGACAAGGAAGGCAAATTACCAAAGGCTAAAGAAGCGCTATTAGCTGATGCTGTAGGTACCGTTGCTGGCGCGTGTCTAGGAACTTCTACAGTAACTAGCTACGTAGAAAGCGCAGCAGGCGTTGCTGAAGGAGGAAGAACTGGTTTAACTGCTCTGACAACTGGAATTTTATTTGTTGTATCATTGATTTTTGCACCTATATTTACTACAATACCTTCATTTGCAACTGCACCAATTTTAGTCGTAGTAGGTCTGTTTATGGTAACAGCTATTACAAAGATTGATTTTAGTGACTATACCGAAGGTCTCCCAGCATTCTTGGCTATTATAATGATGCCTTTTACAGGTAGTATAGCAGATGGTATAATGTTTGGAATGCTTTCATGGGTTATCCTAAAAGTATTTACTGGTCAAGCTAAAAAGATTAATCCTCTCATGTATATATTAGCAGTATTGTTTATCCTAAAGATATTACTTTAATTAGTTAACTATCATCAAAATAATGAAGTCCGATGAAGACACCATCGGACTTTATTAATCTAAGGGATATTTTGAAGGCTTTAGCAAGAGAATAAGTAGGTAGTAGTATTCTCTGTAATGGATGGTAAATGGAGGTGCAATTATGTCTGAACAAAGGAAAGTAGCTATTATTATGGGCAGCAATTCGGATTTTCCAATAGTGAAACCGGCCATAAAGATACTAAAATCCTTCGGGATACAATATGAAGTAAATGTAATGTCAGCTCATAGAACTCCAGATCAGGTTTCGGAGTATGCGAAATCAGCCGACCAAAGGGGAATTGGAGTGATTATTGGAGCTGCAGGTAAAGCAGCCCATCTTCCAGGTGTATTGGCAGCCTATACTACTCTCCCAGTTATAGGATTGCCCATCAAATCATCTACTCTGGACGGAATGGATTCTCTATTATCTATAGTACAGATGCCAAAGGGTATACCAGTAGCAACTGTAGCTATTAACGGAAGCGAGAATGCAGCATTGTTAGCGATTCAAATTCTAGCCCTTAGCGATAAGAGATTATCAGATGAACTAAAGGCTTATAGGGCTTATATGGAAAAACAGGTAATAGAACAAAACAACGATGTCCAAAAGGAAATAGAAAAGTACATTAGAGAAATATGATAAAATCTCTTAAACTATAAGGTGGGGATAGAAAGTGGAAAAATTCCAATATTACTATGACGATAAGTTAAAAGAAGCCTGTGGTATTTTTGGAATATTGGATAATGATAACCTAAGGATTGAGGAGCTAACCTACTATGGATTATATTCACTGCAACATAGAGGTCAAGAGAGTGCAGGCATTGCTGTATCCAACGGAAAAGACATCAAATATCATAAAGCCATGGGATTGGTAGCAGAAGCTATAGACGCCAAGTCTTTGTCCAAACTGCGAGGCGGACAAATTGCTATTGGACATGTATGGTATTCTACGGACGGTAATGTTGATGTTCAAAACACTTTGCCATTAGTAATGAAATATAGAAAGGGAACTATGGCCATAGCCCATAATGGGAACTTAATCAATGCTGACAAACTACGGCGTAAACTGGAGGATCAAGGGGCTATATTTCAAACCTCCACCGATAGCGAAGTTATCGCTAATCTATTAGCCCGTCAAGATCAAGAAGATTTTGAAGCTGGATTGTTAAATACTATGAAAGCTATTAGAGGTTCCTATGCTTTAGTTATAATGACAGAGGATAAGCTAATTGCTGTAAGAGATCCTCATGGAATGAGGCCTTTAGCCTTGGGTAAACTCAATAATTCATATGTCATCGCATCTGAGAGCTGTGCTTTTGATATTATCGGTGCGAATTTTATCCGTGATGTGAGGCCTGGAGAGGTCATAGTAATAGATGGTGACGGACTTAAAAGCATGCAAATCCCCGCATCTTTAAAAACATCCTTGTGTATCTTTGAATTTGTTTATTTTGCACGTGCTGATAGCAATATCGATGGCATCAGCGTTTACATGGCTAGAAAAGAAGCAGGCCGGATTCTAGCTGCAGAACAACCTGTGGAGGCCGATTTGGTAATAGGTGTACCTGATTCTGGTACAACTGCTGCGATCGGTTATGCAGAGGCTTCAGGCATTCCCTATGGAGAGGGTTTAATTAAAAACCGATATGTAGGTAGAACTTTTATTAATCCTGATTTTAATAAGAGGGAGCAGAATGTTCGTATTAAGTTAAACGCTCTTACCCGCATAGTTAAGGGTAAAAGAATTGTCATGGTTGACGATTCTATAGTTCGAGGAACTACTAGTAAAAAAATCGTTGAGATGTTAAGACTGGCAGGAGCAAAAGAGGTGCACATGAGAATCAGTTCACCACCGGTAAAATATTCATGTCATTTCGGAATAGATACACCAAGCACAAAGCACTTATTAGGAGCAACTTATACCGTAGAGGAAATCAGGCAGATTATTGGAGCTGATTCGTTGGGATATCTAAGCACTGAAGGATTGCTCAAG
>JAWLDD010000278.1:0-3860 GCA_041686815.1 Candidatus Atribacteria bacterium
GATTCAGGATACTAATGTTATAGCAGATGATAAATTGTCTATTCTATATTATATAGATTGTTTAGGCATACCCTTAACCAATGGCCACATAACCCGTTTTTTTGTTGAGAATAATCTTATTAACTATTTTGATCTCCAACAATACATACTTGAACTTATTACTGGAGGATTGGTAGATACCATGGAGACAGGGAGTACCCAGTTCATTACTATAACAGCTAAAGGAAATGAGGTTCTTTCCTTCTTTCAAAAAAGAATTCTTCCTTCTTTACGAAATAAAATAGAGTGTTATGCTGAAAACAATAGAGCGATTCTTAAAGGAGAAAGCCAGATAACAGCTGACTATAAAAAAATATCTCACAAACAGTATGAGGTCACGTGTAAAGTCACCGAAAAGGAACTTGTACTGATGGAGCTTAAATTAAACATGCCTACCAGTCAACAGGCTAAAGAAATCTGTGAAAATTGGAGACGCCGTGCACCAGAGGTATTCAAAGCAATTATGGATCGTTTGGTATAACTTAATGGTCATATAAAAACTATACCGTTGGGTTCTTTACCAACTTTTATTGTGGCCATTCTTTTTCCTGTCTTCCAATCAACAACCGAAACCGAGTCATCATCGGGATTTGTCACATAAACATACTTTTCATCAATATCCATGGCCATACCATGTGTCATGCCATTTGTTTTTACTTTATTAATCGATTTATTGCTTTTTATATCAATTATCTCTAAGCCACCCTTTCCCATAGATGCAATAAGTATATATCTGCCATTCTTGTTATTGTATAGCTGACCGGGTATCCCTCTTAATCTGATTTCGCATCTTACGCGATACTCGGCAGTGTCCATTATTACTAAACTACCACTATCGCAACTAAGTGGAAGAGAGCAGCTTATATATAGGTTTTTTCCATTTTCAGAATACTTAACTTGGAGAGGGTTTTGCTTCAGCTTAATGGTTTTTTTCACACTAAAATCCTTTGAATCAATTATCATGATGTCACTGGAATAGAAGTTAGCTATAGCTAATGTCTTTGATATAGGATCAAAATCAATGCCCTGAGGCATGGATCCGACAGCAATTTGACTCATTAACTTCATTTCTTGAACATTCACTACTGACATGGTGTCAGAATCACTATTGGTGATATATGCTATGTTCTTGATCTCATCATATGCAATATAGCTAGGACGCCTGCCAATAACGACAGAATCCAATACTTCCCCCTTTATTATATCAATTTTTGTTAATGAATCCATAAAGTACTGGCTGATCACAACTTGATTATTAAAGTTGCATTTTACCAAGTCATAAGGTCCTGAGCCTGCTACAAGCTCTATTCTGCCAGTTTCTTGCCATGTGTCTGGATCAATAATAGAAATGCTACTTTCACCGGTGTTTGCAACTACTACCTTCGAACTATATTTCATTATAGCCTCCCCATTATAATTACGCATAATATAGGTAATTTCATTATATGGAGAAGCTTTACGATGTGTACTAAAAAACAGCCTTATTTAAGGCTGTTTCCTATGGCTTTCAGCTTATGCTTTTTATATAACTCCTTGCAGTACCTGCCAAATATAAGGATCCACATATAAGTACAATATCTTGGCCATTTGAGATATCAATGCTTTTTTCAATGGCATTTGAGATGTTTGGCTCTACTATAACCTGTGTACAATATTTCAAGACTTTTTCTCTTAGCTCTAGGGGATCCATAGCCCTGGGACTATCAGGCCTTGTAATTATTATCGTATGAGCTAAGGGACAAATTTTGCTGATTACTGCATCTACTTCTTTATCCTTCAAGATTCCCAACACCAAAATTATTTTTTTATCGTCAAAGTAGGTATTTATTGCATGGGCTAATGCTGTAGCACCACCAGCGTTATGAGCTCCGTCAATTATAATGGTTGGGTTTTCGTGGACTTGTTCAAGGCGGCCTGGCCACCTAGTTTTTGCTAAACCGTCATATATGGCACTTGTAGGAATATCCAAGCCCAATTCTTTTATCATTCCTATGGCAGTCAATGCAGTAGCAGCATTTGTCAGTTGATGTTCACCTATTAGATTTAGCCGAAGATCACTGAACTTATCATCCTTGTATCGGAAATCAAAAACATTACCATCTATACTTATTGATTTAGCATTAATTTGGTCAGGAGAAACCTCAAACAAATTTGCATTTCTTTCTTGGGCTATCTTTCTGATAACAACAGCTGCTTCTTCCAACTGAGGATAGCTCACCACAGGTCTACCTTCCTTAATAATTCCTGCTTTTTCATAAGCAATATCACCTAAGCTGCTGCCCAAAATGTCCATATGATCAAACCCAATAGAAGTAATCACCGATATCAATGGTTGATCCACAACATTGGTTGCATCCAAGCGGCCCCCTAAACCAACCTCTACAACTGCTACATCTATTTTTTGGCGGGCAAAGTAAAGAAAGCCGATGGCTGTTATAATTTCAAATTCGGTGGGATGGTTGCATCCTTCAGCAACCATCTCATCCACCTTTTCCTTAACTATTTCAGTAATATCAGCCAAATCCTGTCTTGGTATTTCCTTTAGATCTACTTGGATCCGCTCGGTAAAATTCTCCAGATAGGGGGAAATAAACATTCCTACCTTGTATCCTGCTTCTTTGAGAATATGGGATAGCATCGAGGTCACAGAGCCTTTACCGTTTGTTCCAGCAACATGAATATATTTAAATTCCTTATGTGGATCTCCTAATAGATTTAGTAGATGCTTAATGTTAGTAAGGCCCAATTTGGATCCAAATTTGTAGGTTCCGTGTATATATTCTAAAGCTTGATTGTAATTCATCGAAATACGTTCCACCTATTCTTATTTCATCATATTTTTTAATGCTTCAATTCTATCCATTACCTTTTCCATCATCTCATGGTACCTTTGTAATTTTTGCCTTTCTTCCTCTACAACAGCGGGAGGTGCTTTCTTTACAAAGTTTTCATTGGATAGTTTACCATTAGCTCTAGCAATCTCCTTTATTAACGTCTCTTTTTCCTTGCCCAGCCTTTCCATTTCCTTTTCGAAATCTACCAGATCTTCTAGGGGCATGAACAACTGGGCTTTGTCGGCAACTGCAGAAACACTGTTTTTCGGAATATCCTGCTCATTATCCTTTAGTATCACTTTTGAAGCATAGGCCAACCTCTCGAAGTATATCTTGCCATTTTCAAATACATCCCTATATCCTTGAGAAGGAATTATTATCAATTGTGCTTTTTGAGACGGAGGAACATCCATCTCAGCCCTTATGTTTCTAATGCTCCTAATGGCATTCATTATTGCTTCCATCTGATCCTCTGATTCAAGATCTACTTCCTCTTGGTTGTATTCTGGCCAAGAGGATATCATAATACTTTCTCCCTCATGGGGTAGGTGTTGCCATATCTCTTCTGTGATAAAGGGCATAAAAGGATGCAGAAGCTTTAAGGTGTTTGATAGGACATAGGTCAATGTATACAATACAACTTCCCTCTGATCCCCTTCCTGATGGTATAACCTGGGTTTCGCTAGTTCGATATACCAATCGCAGAATTCACTCCATATAAAATCATAGAGTTTTTGAACCGCCATACCCAGTTCATATTTCTCCAGATTTTCGGTAACCTCTTTTACCAATTGGTTGTATTTGCTGATGATCCAACGATCGGGCAGATCCAACTGTTTGGTATCAGGCTTTTGTGGCACCAAATCCCTTAAGTTCATCAAGATAAATCTGGAAGCATTCCATATTTTATTGGCAAAATTACGAGAGGCTTCTACCCGTTCGTTGTAAAACCTCATATCGTTACCAGGCGAATTCCCTGTCAGCAAG
>JAWLDD010000279.1:0-3857 GCA_041686815.1 Candidatus Atribacteria bacterium
GTTTCTACCGCCAGTCCCTTTAAGTTTCCTGGAGACGTAGTAAGGGCAATTTTAGGTGAAGAATCCATTAAGGACAAGGATGAATTTCAAATTCTGGATATTCTATCCGCTGTTTCTGAAAAAGCGATACCTGCAGGTCTCAAAGATTTAAGTGAGAAACCTATATTGCATGATGTATTGTTTCCAAAGGATAGGATGAGGTACGCAGTTAATAAATTTTTAGGATTGGATGGATAAATCATGAAAATAGCTATAGCTCAATATAATCCAATAATTGGAGATCTTAAAGGAAATGTATCGAAGACCATAAAATATATAGAACAGGCAAAGGCAAAAAACTGCGATCTGGTGGTTTTTCCTGAACTAAGTCTGACGGGATATCCGCCTCGGGATTTATTGCTAAGGGATGTCTTTTTAAAGGCATGTGATAAAGCCCTTTCCGAGATACTACCCTACACTAAGGGGATAGGGATTATTGTAGGTACGGTTATTGAAGACACCAAAGGCTTCAAACTCTACAACAGTGCGCTTTTAATTGAAGACGGAAAGATAACCGGTAGGGTGGATAAAAGTTTACTGCCTAATTATGATGTTTTTGAAGAGGCCCGATACTTTACCCCATCAAAGGAGGTAAAATGCCTAGAGTTTAGAGGAATGAGACTCGGAGTATCCATATGTGAAGACATATGGAATGATAAGGACATATTTGGACATCAAAGGTATTCAAGAATTATTCTTGATGAGCTCTATGAAGATGAACCTGATTTGTTTATAAATCTTTCTGCTTCACCATACCACTATGGGAAGCATGCAATTCGTAGGGAGATGATATCTCACTACACTAGAAAATATGGGATCCCCTTTGTTTATGTCAATCAAGTGGGAGGAAATGATGAGTTGGTCTTTGATGGGTCCAGCATGGTGTACAATGAAGATGGACAGCTTATTCTTCATGGAGAGGCCTTTGATGAGGATTTGATTGTCTACGATACGGATCTGTCCTATGCCCAACAGATAGATTTGGAAGAAGATATATCTTGGATGTACCGTGCCTTAGTTCTGGGAGTAAGGGACTATTTCCATAAATCAGGTTTCAGTAAAACCCTCCTAGGATTAAGCGGAGGGGTTGATTCTGCATTGGTAGCCTGTATAGTAGCAGATGCCCTGGGAAGGGAAAATGTATTAGGAGTATTTATGCCTTCCATCTATACCTCAAAGGAGAGCAAGGATGATGCCCGACAATTAGCCAAAAATCTTGGCATCCAATACAGAGAAATCCCTATAGAAGGTATATTTGATCAGTTTGTTAGCATATTCAATAATGATGGACAGATTACAGGAGATCTGGCAGAGGAGAACATTCAAGCTAGAATTAGGGGCAGTATGTTGATGTTCATAGCCAACCGGGAGGGCAGGGTGCTAGTATGTCCCAGCAACAAATCCGAGATAGCTGTAGGCTATTCGACCCTGTATGGTGATTCCTGTGGCGGAATAGCTGTTATTGGTGATGTATTAAAGACGGAGGTTTACGAGCTATGCAGGTATATAAACCGTGATGCTGAGATAATACCTAACAACATTATTGTCAAGGCTCCTACGGCTGAACTGCGAGCCAATCAAAAGGATGAGGATTCTCTACCTCCCTATTCAGTGCTTGATGGGGTGATTAGATTATATATCGAGGAAAATATGCCACTACAGGAGATAATTCATAAGGGCTATGATAGAGACGTTGTATATCAGATAATCAATATGATCCATAGAGCAGAATATAAACGAAGGCAAATACCACCAATTATAAAGCTTAGTGACGGTGATTTTGGCTCGGGAAGAAGGCATCCCGTGGTACACCGTTTTAGGCCGGAAGCATACCAGCTATGAAAATGTTTATAGCCATGGCAGAGATTGAGATAATGATATACGAATCTCAATCCCTAAAAGAAAAGAGACAAATTTTAAAGAGCCTTATTTCAAAGGTACGAAACCAATTCAATGTATCCATAGCTGAGATAGGCTTTATGGATGTGTGGCAGCGAGCTGGATTAGGGCTGGCATGCGTTTCAAATACTACCATCCATGCACAAAAGCAATTAGATGAGATATTGGAATATATAGAGCAAGATGGCCGATATGAAATCATAGACATATACAAAGAAATATTGTGACTTTTAGCTACTTACTGTTTCGTATGTGATTAAAAGCTGTAAAATGGGTAAAATATGATATATAAACAATATTTGGCTTAAGGTTATAAATTTAATATGGATGGTGGTATATTTGAAAAGAATTATTGGTTTAGTTAGCATAGTCTTAATCCTAATTCTATTGGTAGGTTGCGTTACCAGTAATGGCAATAGACAGGATAATAAAGAAAATAATGGAACTGGAAATGTAAGCAACGGTAACCAAAATCAAAATGACGAACTAGAGAATAATCCAGAGAATAATTTGGATACAAGTGATGAGACAGACAAAGATGATGAAACACAAGAAAGTCCCAGTACTGATCAGTTGGATATAGAAGATTATTTTCCCATAGTGGAGAATACTAGATATATTTATGAGGGTAAAGGGAACGAATATGCCTCTTATGATGTATATATAGATTATACTACTGAGGAAAAAGTACAGCAGCGAGTAAGCAGTGGAGGTACTGTACTGGCTAGGGTCATAAAGATAGATGATGGAAAACTGACAAGGGTTCACTCTAAAGAAGAGGTCTACTACAGGCAAAATCTATTAGAAGCTGAGGGAAAAGAGGAAGAGGTTCTATTGATGGAGCCTTTGAAGGAAGGCACAGAATGGACTCTTAGAGATTCAAGGGTCAGAAAAATTACTGGGACTTCAGTAGAAGTAACCACACCTTCGGGTAATTATAAGGCTATTGAGGTCTTGACTGAGGGACCTGAAAGCAAAACCTATGATTATTATGCAAAGGATGTAGGGTTAGTAAAATCTGTTTTCGTTTCGGGAGATACTGAAGTATCATCATCCTTAAGCAAGATTGAGAAGGATACTGCCTTGGTACAGAAAATAAATTTTTACTATCCCAGTATAGAGCCTGATAAGTATTTTTATGAGGCGAAAAGCATTAGTTTTAAGACCAACGATATAACCAGACATGTATTAGAAAAAGCTTACAAAGAGATGCCAAAGGGAAATGTATCCAAAGTATTTTCCGAAAATACCAAGATAAACAGTTTATATCTAAATAAAGATGGCATGGTATATATCGATTTAAATAAAGCTTTTATCGACGAAATGAATGCAGGTGCTTCTTATGAAGCTATGATACTTCAAAGCGTTGCAAACACATTTGGTCAATACTATAATGCTGAAAGGGTAATATTAACGATAGATAATGAGCTCTATGAGTCAGGCCATATAGCATTGGACAAAGGTGAGTATTTAAAGGTCAAACTCGATGGTGCATCCCAATTAAAATAGCTGGAAACGAGCTTGCATAAAATCTTGGTTAAAATATAAAAAAGGGTGTATGTATAGATTATGTTAATTCTTTAATCAATTAACCAAGGATTTTTATTGAATTATGTTAAAGGGGGGATGCGGTATCAAGATTTATCGCGAGAATAACACTGTTTATATCCAACCAAAGGGGAATATGTCGTTTTTAACTATTAATCAGATAAAGAAACGGGTCTATGATTTTATTGATAAAGAGGATACCGTATTAGTGGTCAACCTCTCAAAGGTTGATTTTATGGATAGTGCAGGATTAGGGCTTTTAATCTCCTTTCTAAAGTATATGAAGAGCCATGGGGGAAAGATGATCATAGAATACCCAAAACTTGGAGTTCAAAAACTGTTGGAGATGACACGGATGGATGAGCTAATAG
>JAWLDD010000280.1:0-3851 GCA_041686815.1 Candidatus Atribacteria bacterium
AGATTAATTACTCACCTTGGCATAGAACGATTGTATGCTGTGGTAGGAGGATCTTTAGGCGGTCAGCAGGCTCTTGAATGGAGTCTCGCATATCCCCACCGAGTGGAAAGGGCTATCATCCTGGCTTCATCGGCTAGGCTTAGCGCTCAAGGTTTGGGTTTTAATGTAGTGGCTCGAAATTCTATACTAAACGATATCAATTTTAACGACGGAAACTATTATGATGGCGAATTTCCTGCCCAAGGATTGGCTATAGCTAGAATGCTGGGGCATATAACCTATCTGTCTGAAACATCCATGAGAGAGAAATTCGGAAGGAGATATCGTGAAAGGGATGGAAGGCCAGGATTCCATTTAGGAGTGGATTTTGAGGTGGAGAGCTACCTGGAATATCAGGGTCAATCCTTCGTGTCCAGGTTCGATGCCAACAGCTACCTATATATCACTAGAGCCATGGATTATTATGATGCAGCTGATAGAGGACAGGGGGATTTAGACAAAGCTTGTAGAAATGCTTTGGCAAAGTTTTTGCTTGTATCCTTCTCCTCAGATTGGCTATATACTCCAGAACAAATGAAGGAATTAGCCTTTGCACTATATCGAAATAAAAAGGATGTATCCTATGTAGACATTCCTTCAACCTATGGACATGATGCATTCCTGTTGGAGGTCGATCAACTGACGCCTCTTATTTCAAAATTCTTGAAGGGAGGAAATTAAGATGGTATATAAGGTCCAACAGGGGATTAGATGGGATCATCAGGTGATATTTGATCTAATTCCTGAAAAGGCATCGGTGCTGGACTTAGGCTGCGGTAACGGTGAACTGCTTAAAAAGCTTATAGATCAAAAAGGGGTATGGGGCATGGGCGTAGAAAGAAATATTGCAAAGGTTGAGGGCTGTATTGAAAACGGTGTGCCGGTTTACCATGCAGATCTGGATCTGGGATTACCTCAACTGCCTGAAAATTTCTTTGACTATGTTATATTGGAAAAAACCCTGCAAGCAGTTGCAAGCCCCTTAGATTTGCTTGATGAGATGCTGAGGATAGGTAAGGCGGGAATTGTCAGTTTTCCCAATTTTGGATATAGAGGTGTTATAGAATCCTTTGCTGAAAGCCAAAGGATGCCTCGAACAAAAGCTCTGCCTTATTTTTGGTATGATACCCCCAACATTCACCTCTTTACTGCCAACGACTTCTTAGACTTGGTGGAGGAAAAAAATATGAAGATAGAGGTAGGTATGTCTTGGATAAAAGGGGAGATTAGACCCTTTACCCAAGAGGAATCCGTAGATGCGGAGGAGATTTTATTTGTGGTATCGGAAAGAAGATCATAAAAAATAGCTTTCATAACAATAAGGCTACAGATATAACTGTAGCCTTATTATGATTAAACAGGATTCTGGCTATACTCCTGAATATGCGGAAAAACCTCCATCCACCGGAACGGTTATCCCTGTAACAAATCCTGACATGTTTTCATCAATAAGCCATATAAGAGTGCCTAACAGCTCTTTTGGATCGCCAAACCTCTTCATGGGGGTCTGAGAAATTATCTTTTGAGCTCGAGGAGTCAAAGAGCCATCCTCATGAGTCAAGAGAGATCTGTTTTGATTGGTAAGATAAAAGCCGGGAGCAATGGCATTTACCCTAATGTTCGCATCGGCCATATGTACCGCCAGCCACTGGGTAAAATTGCTCACTGCAGCTTTAGCAGCACTGTAGGCTGGGATCTTTGTCAATGGAGTAAAAGCATTCATAGAAGATATATTTATTATAGTAGCCCCTTTTCGATTCAGCATCCTCCTGGCAAAAACCTGGGTGGGCAGAAGGGTTCCGATAAAATTCAAATCAAATACAGAGCTGATACCTTCAGTGCTAAGATCAAAGAAGGAGACAATGTCAGGATTGTCTAGATCTTCTATATTAAAGGTTTCAGTGGTGGTAGAGGCTGATGGATGATTACCACCTGCCCCATTGATGAGTATATCGTAATCTCCAAAGGCTTGGTGTATTACCCTATCGGCTTCTTTTAGGCTATCTAAATCCAGCACATCACAGGCAATACCTATAGCATTGCCTCCGCTTTCAAGGATCTCTTTGGCTAGGGAGGTTACTTTTTCTTGGGTTCGACCTAAAAGTGCTACCTTTACGCCTTGGCGAGCCAGTTCTCTAGCCATGGCGCTGCACAAAACTCCAGCTCCTCCTGTAATAATAGCCACTTTGCCTTTAAGGTTTTCATTTATACTAATCATTTAATTCACCTCTTTAAAACGGCGCATTTACGAATAGTCCACGTTTATCCTGACTGCCTGTTCTTGAGCCTTTAGGCACAATTCAGCAGCTTTAAAAGCATGCTCTTGGGTCATGGCATTTTCTGTACGGTTTAAACAGTCCAGGATAAGCTCACCAAAGAAAGGAAATCCTACTTTGCCGGCTACATGGAAATGATGCTCTCCCCTGTCATCTACAAGGTATACATGATCAGGACTATCCGAACGACCTATATCGATATATTTTCGTAGCTCTATGTATCCCTTAGTTCCAAGGATCATAGTTCTACCGTCCCCCCAAGTGCTCAAACCATCGGGTGTAAACCAATCAACCCTAAAGTAGTTCGTGGCACCGTTGTCACCAACTAACATAGCATCTCCAAAGTCCTCCAACTCAGGATACTGGGGATGGTTGTAGTTGGCTACCTGGCTCTTCATAACTATTGCATTCTTTACTCCTGCATAAAAGAGAAATTGTTCTATCTGATGACTGCCTATATCGCATAGGATTCCCCCATATTTTTCTTTTTCAAAAAACCAAGCGGGCCTGGAGGAGGCACTTAATCTATGGGGACCAAGTCCTATTACTTGCAGCACCTTGCCTATAGCGCCATCCTGTATAAGTTGACCGGCAAAAATTCCGCTTTCCGTATGTAGCCTTTCACTATAATAAACCATATATTTTTTATTGGTCTCTTTGACCTTTTTCTTAGCAGCTTCCAATTGCTTAAGGGATGTAAAGGGAGTTTTATCAGTAAAATAGTCCTTACCGCTGTCCATAACCCTGAGTCCTAAGGCGCATCGCTCAGAAGGGACTGCTGCGCCAGCAACCAATGCAACTTCCTTATCGTCCAATATCTCTTGTTCACAGGAAGCAGGTTTTACATCGGGATAAGCCTTGCAAAATGCCTCAACCTTTTTAGGATCCGGATCATATACAGACTTTAATACACCGCCAGCTTCTATAAGCCCGTTACACATTCCATAGATATGACCGTGGTCTAGAGCTATAGCTGAAAAAACAAAGTCTCCTTTTTTACATACGGGCTTGGATTTGCCTTTAGGTGCATAATTCATACCTTCAGCTCTGGACATAAGTATTCCTCCTCGTTGTATGCTTATACCATATTTTTTAATAGGTAAAATTTAATTTCTTATTGATATTCCTTGCTATAATCATAGCATATTTTTGGCATCTAGTATAAAAATTATGATTAACTTATCAAATTCTACTAATAAGTTTATCATAATATAGCGGCATGTTCCAGTTATAGCCACATATAAGTCCATATACTACATTGGTGTAGCTAGCCTTTACACCAATTCTACTCACCAAGTTATTTGACGTTTACAATACTGGTATAATACACCATAAGCTTGTGTAGGTTAATCTAACGCAATAGGTTAACATATGTAAAAAATAAATTTATACCGTAAAATTAAAGTTAAGCACATAATTTAAATTATACAAGATTGTATTGTAATTCAGTAGTGTTGCAGAAAAAAATTTACTGAAAGTCAATGGATAATAAGTGCCTATGCTTCAAATAATTACCTGTTGATATATAATAAAACT
>JAWLDD010000281.1:0-3829 GCA_041686815.1 Candidatus Atribacteria bacterium
CTTAAAGAGAGCCCCTAAACTTCTATTGACAATTTAATTATAAGTGATATGATATTTTATAAAATGGATAATGTACTGGCTTTTTTGTACAATATTCATATTCATTACCAGATTATCTAGGTGAAAATTTCTTTATTCCCATTTGTTTCGTATCTATACCACGATCAATCAGTCTATGATATTTCTTGAATTGTTGAGCATCTGGATATCCCGTAATCTTCATAGTTGTGCTTGGATACTGTTATATTAGGAGGAGTTGTAGTGCATCAATTGGTAATAGTAGATGATGAGCCTTGGGTCGCTATAGATTTAATAGAAAATGTTCCTTGGAGAGAGCTTGGTTTCGAAGTTACTCACACATTTACTCACCCCGTAGAAGCATATGAGTTTATCTGTTATCAAAACCCTACAGTGGCAATTGTGGACATTCAAATGCCTATACTAGATGGTTTACGCCTTATAGAAAAGTGTAAGCATAATAATTGTACTAGCGAATTTGTGATTTTAAGTGCCCATAGAGATTTTGATTACGCGAAAGAAGCTATCAGGCTAGATGTTGTTGATTATTGTACCAAACCAATAGATCCAGATGAGCTCATTCAAATTTTCAGCAAATTGAATAAACCTCTAAGTCATTTGCCCTCAGAAGTAGATCAAACTCAAAATTACAATGGGAAAATAGATCCTATAATTAAGTATATAAGGCAAAATATAGAACGAAAGCTAACGTTGGATGATATTAGCTTCCAATTCTTTATAAACAAAAACTACATTTGTGATCTTTTCCGTAAGAATTTAGGTACTACTTTTACCCAATTTATTACCAAAGAAAGAATGGAATTAGCAAAAAAAATGCTATGCCATACCGATTTGACTCTTGCGGAAATCAGTAAGCGGATAGGAATTAATGATGAGTTCTATTTTAATAGGATATTCAAAAAATATGAGAACATCCCCCCAGGACTCTATAGGCAGCTTAATCAATAAGGCTTATTTACATACAATGTATAATAATATATTCCAAATTTAGAAAGGAATAAATAAATGTCCAAACGTTCCATAAACATCCGTAAATATTTTTCCTCATTTAGTGTTTTTATCATTATTGTTCTTTTACTTATACAGTTTTTTGTTTTATTTTACATATTTAGATCTAATATGCTACTTTCACAGCAATATCTGAAGGATAATGTAAAACAAATTCATACAAATGTGGAAAAATACTTGTATCAAATTGAGAATATGGGGTATTTTATATCAACTAACTGGTCCTTTATATCCTTATACTCCGATGAACCTTTTATAAAAAATAATCAAGCTTTCGGAAACACTTCACAAATCACTTCTTTTGTATGTGGGTACGATAGTAGTATCGTGGGTGTTTGTGCTATAACTCCAGACGGGACAGTTTCTAATTTTTTTGGTGGTATCTTTAACGATATTTTTACCGATGCAAACCTAACTTCAGTTTTTTCCAATACCAAGGATTTCAATCGTGCTTTCTATTTTTTTGATAATGAACAAGAGATTA
Organism: Candidatus Atribacteria bacterium; assembly: GCA_041686815.1. GTDB lineage: Bacteria > Bacillota > Clostridia > Caldicoprobacterales > UBA3941 > JAWLDD01. Next base: position 1,532 of record JAWLDD010000281.1, read on the forward strand.
TGAGAGATTACTTCGTATATTATGCACCTATCTTTGAAGTAGGCACACAAGCGCATACAGCAACAAAGGTCAGCACCCTTGTGTTTATATGTAATAAGACTGCAATTAACCGCTTTCTAGAATATAATCAAGTCGAAAATGCATCAGCATACTCCATTTCTGATCATAATGGCATGTTAATTGCAAGTAATAAATCATGGGATAATAATCTGTCTAAAAATCCACTTGTAAAGCCAGACTATTCAAATTTAATTAGTAAATATGGCCTATATATACAGGGGATTAGTTTGTCAAACCGTGTTAACCAAAATATGCATCATCTTATAATGTATCTAGGTATTATTTCTGCCTATATTTTTTTAGTCCTACCTTGGTTAATGTTAAGTATACGAAACTACATAACTAGGCCTGTAAACAATATCTTAACTCAGCTCGCTAACTATAACAGCGGCGATCTGAAAGAGCATATCCAAAATACTGGTATTGATGAGATTGACATTGTTGTAGAGAATATTAATAAAATGATTGACAATATCAGATCTATTACTAGACAAACATTCTTTATGCAGGATAAGTTATATGAAAGTGAATTAAGGAAAACCGAGGCAGAACTTTATGCTCTACAAAGCCAAGTTAATCCACATTTTCTTTACAATACACTTCAATGTATTCGTGGGTTAGCCTCCCTTGGTCGCAAAGAAGATGTCAAAAATATATCACTAGCTATGTCCGATGTATTTAAATATTCTATTGAACCTGGTGAATTTGTGCAAATCATTGAGGAGATAAAAATTGTATATAAATATCTACTTATCCATAAAATCCGTTTTAATAATAACCTGGAATATACAATCGATATACCGGAAGAAATTCTAGATTGTAAAATCATTAAAATGGTAATTCAACCCGTTGTAGAAAATACAATGGTACATGCTTATAAAGATACTGATGTGCTCCCTAAGATATATATATTGGCTCGTGTATGCGAAAATGACATTTTATTTAGAATAATAGATAATGGGAATGGAATCGACTATGAAACTTTACTTCTAATTAATAACCAAATGAAGAGAAGCTTCTCAGATTCCATAAAAGAAATTTCCCCTCTCGGACAAGGATTGTACAATGTTCATCGTCGAATACAATTAAATTTTGGTGAAAAATATGGTATTGTTAATGTATTTAGTAATCCAAACGGAACTGAAGTTAATGTTCTGATACCATATCAGAAATTTACTGATTAAATGGGCTGTGAAGATAATGTTAGGGAGCTCTTTGGCTCCCTTTATTATATCGAACTGACATTTAGCATTTCCTTGTCACTTTCTGTTTGATCTTTATGATCTTCTTTCTCAAACTGTATTAATTCCTTAGATGTGAGATAATTAATTTCCGATTGGAAGGATTCCATTAGTGCATATGCTTCATTTTGAAAATCTAGTAGTTTACTCCTGATCTCCTTCTCCCTGATCTTCCATTTTTCTTTTTCCTGGTTTATCTTGTGCTTTTCAGCATCTATTCTTTTATAGCATTCTTTCATTATTTCTTGTGCACTTTCCTCTGCCTTGACCAAGGCTTTTGAAATAAACAATTCCTGCTCTTCATATTCTGATATTCTCTTCTGATATTCAAGGAGCTTGGCTTTTAGCTCTCTATTTTCATTGCTTAATTCAAACATCCGATCCTTTTTTTTCGACAGCTCCTCTTCGTAATCCTTCCTCAGGCTCAACACATAGCTATTCACTTGCATTTTACTATATCCAAAAAGCGATGTTCTAAATAATCTCTTCATTGGTAAGTCGCCCCTTCCCCGGAATTGTTAGTCTAAAATATGACTCATATATACTATATCACCTACAACTACTATAATGTGTAGAATACTGATGTCGAAGAGCTACTATTAATCGCCTTTTTTATCAATTTTAAGTTCTCTTTGGTGATGTTATATGCTCTATCTATACACCCTACTATCTTTTTCCCATCGGTTATAGCAACATCGTATATTCCGGGTCTTATAATATAATCAGCTCCTTGGCTTTTCAGCACGGTAATCTGATATGCCATAATATCTAGGGTTTGACTTCCAATCTCGATAATATTGTCTACATCTCTTCTAAGCTGTCCATTGTATCCTAAATCCACCCCAATCACTCTTTTTGCTCCCATCTTCTTTAGTATGTCTATTGGAAGATTGGTAGTTACTCCTCCATCCACCAGTCGCTTTACGACCAGAATGACCGGCTTGAATATGACAGGAATAGCTAAGCTGGCTCTAATAGCTTTGTAAACAAGCACATC
>JAWLDD010000282.1:0-3824 GCA_041686815.1 Candidatus Atribacteria bacterium
TAGCCAACCTGGAAGGAGAGTTAGATAAAAAGCAGCAGGAGATAGAAGCCCTAAAACGAGAGATAGAGTCTTTAAAGACAGAGCAGCAGACCACCACCCAGACTAATGAAGACCAACCTATCGACGGGGTCATATACATAATTCAAAGGGGCGATAACCTATACAAGATAAGCCAAAAGTTTTATGGCACCGATAGATATAGCCAAGCTCTGGCCAACATCAACAGGATAAAGGACCAGCGATCCCTGTCCATAGGAAGCTACATCATAATTCCTCCTTTGGAGGTTATGGAAAGCCATTATCAATAGATATTATGATTTTTCTCGATAAATTGGGCAAAACCCTAAAGTCTTGTGTCCAATCTTCCGATAATATAGGTAGGAAAAGATTGGAGGTAAAGCAAGATGAGAGTAGAAGGTCCGGTATCTATTGACAGAGCATTGAATATAGTAAATCCTGCCAATGCTCATGAAAGTCATACAGTTCAAGAAAGGGCAGCCATAAACAGAAGCGGTTATTTAAAGGAACTGCCCAAGAACTTCAAGACCATGGATCCTAAAAGGTACGAGCCCGTAACCATAGGAGAGTTGGAGCTTATCGAGGCCATTGAACGGGCCAACAAATCCCTAACGGGCGTAAATACCAATTTCAAGTTCTCAATCCACGAAGACACCAAAGCCATCATGGTCAAGGTTATAAACAGTGAGACCCAAGAAGTCATTCGCGAGATCCCTCCTGAAAAGATACTGGACATGGTGGCGAAGATGTGGGAAATAGCTGGCATATTTGTGGACAGACATATTTAGCCTTGATATTACAATAATTCAAGGCCATAAGAAGGTGAGATAATGGGCATAAATTCTATGTATACCATAAACAGAATGAGACTTGGCGGCTTGGCTAGCGGTTTGGATACTGATTCCATTGTTAGGGACCTGATGAAGATCGAGCAGATGAAGGTAGACAAGCTAAAGCAGGAAAAGCAGGTATTGGAATGGCGCAAGGAGGAATACCGTAGTATCACCAATCTCCTCAGGGGATTCCATGACGATTACTTTGATATCCTCTATTCAAAGGCCAACATGACCTCCGCCAATACATACAACACACTGAAGATTCAGTCCAGTGGCGAAAAGTATATAACTGCTACCGCTACCGGTGCAGCATCTCATATCGCCAACAAGAGCATAACAAAGATAGAGTTGGCGACAGCTGCCAAGGTGGAGAGCTCATCGGTTTCAGCCCCATTGACCAGCGGGGAACTAACAGGTCCAGTAAACCTAGAAGGCCACATCATTACCATGACGGTGGATGGGATGACCAAGCTTATTAAGTTTGACAAAGTATACGATGGTGATAACAATTATCAAGCTTTGATAGAAGACTTTCAGAAAAAGATAGATGAGGCTTTCGGAAGCAATCGGGTAACAGTAACCCTTAATGGCGAAGGCAACAGACTACTTTTAGATGGCGGGACCAGCACCATTACCCTGATGGAGCATCCCACTGATGAAGGGATAGACAGCCTAGGCTTTAGGCCTAATCAAAGCAACCGCATAGATCTAAATTCCACCCTATTGGGACTAAAGGAGTTTGAAGCCACAGGAGTTCCCCTGGAGTTTGATTCAGAGAATAGGGTGAATTTCACCATTAACGGTGTGAAGTTCAGCTTTAGCGGCAACGATACCCTGCGTACAGTTATGAACACCATAAACAACAGCGATGCTGGGGTAACCCTTTCCTATAGCTCACTTAGCGACAAATTTCAGTTGACCAATAAAAATACCGGGGCTGCCCATACCTTGACCTATCAAGATGGGCTGGAGGAAACCTACGAGAGTGGACAACCCAAAGGCGGAAACTTTTTGGAGGCCTTAGGCTTTGCGCCTATGGATATAGGTGACGAAAGTCAAGCTATAAGGGGTACCGACGCTATACTGGTCATGGATGATATGGTGATCCGCAGAAGTACCAACAACTTTACCATTGACGGTATCACGTATAATCTAACCCATAATTTTGATGCTGCTATGCAGCAGACCGAACCCATAAGCCTGAACATGAACATTGATGTAGACCAGGCATATGAGAATATCAAAGGCTTTGTTGAGGCTTACAACAAAATAATCGAGACCATAAACAAAACCTTGTCTCAAGAGCGGTTTAGGGACTATCCCCCATTGACCGAAGACCAACGAGAGGCCCTCAGCGAAAAGGAAATTGAGCTGTGGGAGCAAAAAGCCAAAAGCGGTCTTCTCCAAAGGGATCCTATACTGCAAAGGATAGTCTACGACATGCGAAAAGCTTTGGTAGATGCCGTTGAAGGCAGCAATATAAGCCTATCCTCTATAGGCATAACCACTGGATCCTATACTGAAGGCGGCAAGCTAAATATCGATGAGCGAAAGCTAAAGGATGCATTGAGAGAAAGAGGCGATGAGATAACCCGCCTGTTTACCAATAGATCTGATATAGCTTATTCCCCTGACAACGATGCTGCGCAAAGGACAAAGAGATACAACGAGTCCGGGCTTATCCATAGACTTTCCGATATACTTCAAGACAATATCCGTACTCGAAGGGACAAGGACGGCAGAAAGGGCGTACTCCTTGAGAAAGCGGGGATAGTTGGAGATGCATCGGAAAAGGTTAACCTCATGGATGACCAGCTAAAGAATATGAACAAGCGCATCGATGACGCGATAGAACGAATGTACAGAGCCGAAAACCGATACTGGGCTCAATTTACCGCTTTGGAAACCGCATTGCAGCGAATGAGTTCTCAGAGCATGTGGCTAGCCCAGCAGTTTGGTGGAGGAATGTACTAGTTTGGAAGCTAGAAATAAATAATTACAAGGAGGCAGCTTATTATGGCAATACCAAACCCATACCAGCAATACCAACAGCAAAGTGTGATGACGGCTACTCCCGGTGAGTTGACCCTTATGTTGTATAATGGTTGTATAAAGTTTATAAAACAGGCTAAGTTAGCCATTGAAAATAAGGAGATAGAGAAAGCGGGTAATGCCATCATTAGGGCTCAGGATATTATACAGGAATTTATGGTAACACTGAATCCTGAATATGAGATATCAAATAACCTGTTTTCCTTGTATGATTATATGTATAATCGTTTGATTGATGCCAATATAGCCAAGGACATAGCCATACTAGACGAGGTATTGGATCTTACAACCCAGCTAAGGGATACATGGATGGAAGTCATAAAGATAAATCGAAAGCAAGCCTATGGGGGATAGCTGTAAATGGATACTAAAAAGGGTAATATCAAAAGGGATTTATGTGAGGATTTGAAGCAGTTGGTCATCATTACTTCCCATAAGAAGAAAAGGCTAAAAAGCCTTCTAAATATGACCAAGATGCAAAGTCAAGCCATAGAACAGCAGGATATTGATCTGCTAACCAGCTATATACAAGAAAAGCAGAGGCATATAGATGCCATAGATGAACTGGATGCACAGTTTACCGAAATATACAGCAATGAGATTAAGGAAGGACTGGCCCAGAAAACCTTTATCCATAGGAGTCCTGAGATTGGGCAGCTGTTTGCTGAGCTTAAAAGTCTAATATCCAGTGTACAGGATATCATCAAAGCTATATACAGTTTAGAACAGAGCAACAGCCAAAAAGCCAAAGAGGTTATGGAGACATTGAAAAAGAAAATTCGGCATATTCAAACCGGCAAAAAGGGATACAACGCTTATACTCAATCCCATGAAATAAGCGATGGTATATATATAGACCAAAAAAAATAATTATTTTCAATAATATGGTTGCAATTTTAACCAGCCAGATATATAATG
>JAWLDD010000283.1:0-3814 GCA_041686815.1 Candidatus Atribacteria bacterium
ATCACTCAAAAATCTAGGGGATGAACCGAAATTCTTCTCAAGAAAAACCGGTATTAGCCCTGTTGGAGCAAATAAATTTACCATCATTCCCACAACTACTACAATTGATATGAAGTGAGGTAAATAGCTTATGGTCTGTGTAATCCTTTTAAAAGGTCCATCTTTAATTTCATTTAATAAGAGGGCGAAAATTATAGGTATAGGGAATCCCCATAACAAATTATAAATACTTATTAGAATAGTATTCTTGAGCAATCTACCAAAGAAGGCAGAGTTGAAAAATTGGCTAAAATATCGCATCCCCGCCCAAGGGCTATTCAGGATTCCCGCCATGGGATTAAAATCTTTAAAAGCGATTACAACACCATACATGGGCAAATAACAAAAGAATATATAAATAAGAAGCCCGGGAATAAGCATTAAGAATAAATAGCGATCCCTAATAATCAATTTCGAAATTTGATGAAGCCATGTCATTTTCTTCAATACAACCTGTTCTTGCTTGAACATACCGATCTTCATTTTAACCTCCTTAAAAGTCATAAAAGACTACCTATCTCTGATTGACCATCATAATTTGGAATTAGGAAGGTGCTTAACGAGTAAACACCTTCCTAATATGTATCATTCAAAGGTACGATCCCATTGATCTTGTTTGATCTTCAACAGGTCTGCGACGCCCATAGCTTCCAATTCAGCTACATAATCATCAAACTCATCTAATGAACGTTCTCCAGTTATAAACTTAATTGCCATCTCAGATTGATATGTTCTAATATCAGTCAATAGAACTGATAATCTTTCTTGCTCTTCCTTAGTAGCCAATAATGCTGGGAAGGGTTCTACATAGAAAGGTTGCAAGCAGGTCTGGGCTGCATTATTCCATAAAGGTTCAGCCTCAAGTTGTTGAATATAAGAGTATTCCTGTTGTACCCAAGGTATAGTAGGCCATGCTCCATAAGTACGAAGTACATCAGATGCCCCTAACCCTTCTTCATTGTTCAATACCTCATCAGTGTATACAGGCTTACCATCTACCATGTTGTATGTTTTTCCTTCTATACCATAGGCTAGGAACAATCGCCCTTCTTCACTCCACATATAATCCATAATCTTTATAGCAGCTTCTGGGTTCTTACAGTCTTTAGAAATACCTGCAAATCCCATATCAACAGAACCATAACCTTCCATAGATTGATCTCCATTAGGCCCAACTGGAGGAGGAACAGGCATATATGCAGCATCTTCATCAACTGAAGTTCTAAGAAGTTTACTCCATCCAATAGCGAAATCAGGCCATTGGTTCATGGATCCTACCAAATTCTTCGTTGCTTTGGCTTGTAAGCTTTCTGCGCTGGGGTTGGCATAGTCAGGATCTAAAAGCTTTTCTTGATACATCATATTGGCGAAGGTTAAGAAATCTTTGTATCGTGGATCAGTATATTGATAATACACTTTGCCGTTATCATCAGTAAAGAAACCTCCCTGCCAAGCACTGGCCCATAGATGCAATCCAAAGGCTTCACCGAAAAATTCAGGTGGACTTCCCCAAGGGATCTCATTAGTAGGATCACCATCTCCATTAGCGTCTTGGTCTCTAAAGGCTTTCAACATAACAACCCAATCGTCAATGGTTTCAGGAGGGTCAATCCCCAAATCATCTAACCAATCCTTACGAACTACAAAATAGTTTGCCATCCATCTAGAGCTTTCAATAATAATAGGTGCTATTCCATAATAATTACCATCACCAGAACGCATTATTTTCCCTGTTATAGGATAGTAATCGAAGTAATACTTTATGTTCACACCATATTTATCAATTAGATCATTCATTGGAATCAACAGCCCTTGTTGTCCATATTGGGTAGGATCTCCCCCAGGCACCCTAAGAATATCCGGTAGGCCTTGGGCTGCTGCTAATCGAGTTTGCATACTAGTATTATATTGTTCGTCAGGTAACACTTCCCATTTAATGCGTATATTTGTCCTATCTCCAATAGTCTCCCAAACCTCAAGTCCATCATTGTAGCTAGCTGGTGGATACCAGTTCTCACAGGTTGCCCACACAACCTCTGTTACCTCATCCATCAAAGGAAGCTTAAACTGGTAATCATCTTCAGTAATGTCAGCTTGATTAGTAGTGTCGGCGGTTTTAGCGTCTTGATCTTTCTGGTCAGTCTTTGGACTGTTTGTACTATCTGCTTTGCCACAAGCTGCAATTATAGATAGTACAAACAACATGCATAAAATTAGAATACACCATTTTTTTGTTGACCTTCTCATGCTTTTACCTCCTCAATTTTTATATTCCTGATAGGAATGCAGCTCTGCAACTAAAATTGTATATCAATTAAAACTCTTGTAAAGAAGCACTTTTTGTAGACCATACAATTTTTGCATTTACCCATAATAAACGGTAAATTACTTGGTTTGATGCCCTAATAATACGTTTTTATATTCGCTAGGGGTTATCCCTTCGTATTTTTTAAAAGTCCTGCGGAAAGTTATATCATTGCTATAACCAGTCATTTTAGCTACCTCATGTACCTTCAAACCTGAATCTAATAATCCTTTGGCCTTATTCATCCTCATCCTATGTAAATACTCTAAAAAGTTCTCGCCAAAATTCTTTTTGATAAAGCGGCTCACATAATATTCAGGCTTCCCTACATGCATGGCTAGCATTGATAATGAGATGTTGTCCATACAATAATTTTGATCCATAAACTGTTCTATCTTTTTCATCAGCTCATTATCACTCTCGTTTTTATGATCATCAAAGATTTGAATAATATCTATATATATATCTTTCACATAATCTAATATTGCTTCAACTTCCTCAAGGGTTTCTATCCTTAAGAAAGCAGCAAAACAATCATATTCCTGGTTGATAGACTCAATAGCACGAGCAGCAGTGATTATCAAGTTATATGCTAAAAATCTAGCATTTCCTAGAGACAAGCCCATTCTTTCTCTATTTTGGTCTACGATATCGTTTATGACCTTAACAATGGTTTTGATATTGCTTTCTTTCAAAAGGTTTATAAGTCGTATTTCAATATGTATTGGGTAATATATAATGTTACTCATATCTATCAGCTCATTGCAATAACAGATAGTAGAGTTTCTCTCGTAATTCTCTATACGGTAATCAATGAGTCTACGTGCTACCTTGTAAGATTTGTGTATTTTGTCGATACTGTTACATGTATTCCCCACAAATAATGTCCCATAGTAATTAATGTGATTTTCATTTACTATCTGCTCGATCTCTTCTAGCCACTCATCTATGTCAATGTCATCATCATGATTGAGTATAATTGCTGTGATCATATCTTCAACATTCAAGCAATAAGATATAACTCTTTGTCTAGATTTATCTATATCTTTTTTCAATTCATCTAAATCTACACTCTTCTCCGAAACCAACAAACACAATGTATAAAGATTATAATAGAATAAGGAATTCTCCCCTTTTACAACCATCTGCATCTCTTTATCTACAGAAATCCCGTACAATATTTTGAGTAAGATGCCATTTCTTATTGAATGTCTTAATGTTTCATTTTGCTGCTTTAATAACTCTTCATTGGCTACAGTATTTGAAATGAGAGATTTTAGCTGATAATAATCGATCTCCTGCTTATTGATCCAATCGTTACTGTAGTGCCCTAAAGACCTGAACATCTCCTTTAGTGGTGCTACTTGGTGACTTGATAAATGATAGGCGATTAAAGCTATTATAATCAGGGCAAGTAATGAAATAATGGCTACACCTATTCTAATATTGAGTTTAGCATGGTTATAGGTA
>JAWLDD010000284.1:0-3798 GCA_041686815.1 Candidatus Atribacteria bacterium
CTTCCGCATTCTCGTCATTGCCTATAGCTAAGAGATATGCTCCCTGTTTGTTCTCGGCCAGTTCATCATAGTTAAGTATCCTACGAAGGTAATCTAAGGTAAGATCAATGCCAATAACACCATAGGGATGTCCTTCTTTATCCAATAGGGGAATCGAATAGGATATGGCATCCATGTCGTACTCACCTAGTCTGTATGGCCTGCTCCAATATCCTAAATCGTAAAGTGCTGCATTTTGATATTTTTCAGCTGCAAGAAATGGTTTGTGAAATGAATCATAAAAGCCTTCATCTTCATCCAAAGTGAAATAGGGTAACCAGCTTTTACCTAGTGAATAGTTTGCATTGCTTGCTATAGCCGAAGGTCCCCTCTCCATAAGTATATCGGAATTATCGTTTGGGTTGAAGGAGGGGTCTAAATCTCTAATATACACCCCGGGAAACTCTGAATCATTATGATCCATTAGCACTATAAATACACCTGTAGCCATACTCTGCCTGAGGGCATTTATAACGTGCTGGCTGGTGTTTTCTAAAAACTCGGCCGTATACAGGGGATTTCGCAAAAAAGCTTCATAACCGATCTTATATTTGTCTAAAATCTTATTGACCTCTGATTGGATGTCTTTCTCAAATTGGGAAAGGTTTGACCATCGCTGGGTTATTTCTCTCTGCAAATAGTTCTTTTGGGTCAATACCTGTCCGCTGAATCTCCCTACAGAAAGATTAGTAAGCTCCTCTATGGTACCTCCATACAATATGGAGCTGGAGAAAAGTATGGTCTGAAATAATAGTATTGCAAGCATAGGAAATAGCAATCTAACTATTATGGAATTATGATCGATATTCAATCTTTTCATCTTACTATCCCCGTTTACTTAAGTGTATCATACAACTTCTTTGCAAAGGCTTTTAACCAATTATTGAAGTTATCATCTGTGTCAAATTTACCAATAACCTCATCCCGCGAATATCCTTCATTCAATAGCCTTATTACTTCCTCTCTATCGGATTTGGCCTTGTCTATTAAGAAGTCTGTTATAACCTCTCGTACATCTGTCCCTCTGTCAAAAGGTTTATTTGTGTATAGTTCATAGTTATGCAGCTGATCTGCAATTAACATGAGGGAAAGGCTTGTCTGCTTTGCTATGCCCTTAGAGTCGTTGGATGCAACATATTCCTCTATAGCTTTAATATTGCTTGACTCTTTCTTCACAGGCATATAACCCGACTCAATAGAAAATCTCATGTTCCTTTCCTTATCTGTAAACCATTTTAGGAACTCGATGGATGCATACTCTCTAGTTTTATCGGATTTGAGAATGGCCATTCCCGCACCTTGCTGGACTGCATAGGGGGTAGTGCCCTCAAAGTTAGGAAGAGGTAATATCATACTTTCAATATCGTACTGATCATCATCGGTAATAACCTTATCCGGAAAGTAAACAACACCTGATGTGGAACACACCAAGGCTATTATTTCACCTGTCTTGGCATCCTCTGATCTGAATTTCCCCACAGCCTTATAGTATCCATTAATATAGGGAATATAGAAATTATCCCATATCCTGCGCATTATTGTTGGATCAAGCTCTAAAGAGACCTGTCCGTTTTCTACCTTTATCAGCTCTTTACCTAGTTGCTTAGCCCCTACTATTATATAGTTGGCCATTGCATCCCTTCCGAAAAAGGCTTTTCCGTCATTTAGAGCCTGTGTTAAGCTGTCTGTCCACTCATAGTATTTTTTAGCTGTTCTTACAACACCTTCCCAAGTCTTTAGGTCATCTATACTGGCACCAGTAGCAGCAGCAAACTTATCCCAGTCGGTCTTGTTAAGCATCATTATCTCTGTCGCCTTTGCAATTGGGAATATCTTAATACCACCGCCTCTTTGCAATCGACCTTCTTCGATATAGGAGTCTATGTATTCATCTATCTCTTCAGGGGTAAGATAATCTTCTATGTCTACCAGCTGTTCTAATTGATCAACTAGGTATGCAGTATCAGGATAAGCAGCAAACATATCGGGAATTTGTTCGCTACCTACTCTATTGTTGACAGCCTCTAGTACTTTTCTCTCTAAATCATCTACATTTCCTTGGCTAAACGCATCCACAACAATGCCCTTTTTCAGCCCCACCGTCTCGTTAAACTCCGTTACTAAGTCATCAAATGCCATCTTTAAAGGGCCGTTATAATAATGCCATATTTCTAAGGAAACCGGTTTTTTGGGATTCAACCCATAAGTATTATTACTTTGGAAGCATCCTGTAAATAAGAAGAGAATGGTTAGACAGCAAAACAATGCTTTAATATTTCGAATCTTCTTCATGTTTTCCCCCATATATTTTTCTTATATATGCTATATTATACCATAAAATTATAAATTTCGATAAATTTCCTAACAAAATAATGCCAATTTCAATTGGCATTATAAATTGATTTATATAAAATATGTGGATAGCTTTATCCTTTAAACAGGGGCGTCAATGGGCTATATTTACATGTTTCTGAAGCTCACTTAGGCTATTTACTGGTGCTTGGCAAGCATAGTTTTCACAGATGTAAGCGGTGGCTCTGCCCTCCAACGGCAGCTGATCTCCTATGTATGGCGCAAGCTCTCTTATTAAACCATCTTCTGAATCAATCTCATTGAATATAACTACTGTTTGGGGAAGAAAGGATTTGTGAATAAGGGCTATCATCTTTTGCATATCAACATCTCTGCTGTTACCAGCTAAAACTAATTCCTTGGTTGGGTATAGTGCAAACATTGCTGCCATCAAAAAGTGAGTGTGTCCAGAGGGTCTGCTCTCCACCACCTGTGCAAAAGCATTTAGTTGACCATAGGCCCTTTCCTCCAATTCGAAATTCCCTGTGATTCTTGCCAACCGCAGCATGTTTAAGGCTGCTACAGAATTGCCCGAGGGCAAGGCTCCATCGTATATTTCCTTTGGCCGAGCTATTAGCTCTTCACTATCCTTGGCATATAAAAACATGCCTCCATTCTCTTCATCATTAAATAGATTCAGCATCTGGCTATTGAGCTTTATGGCTTTGCTAAGGTATTTTGCATCAAAGGTAGTTTGATACATCTCTATTAAAGCCCAAATCAAGAAAGCATAGTCATCCAAATAAGCCAGATGAGCTGCATCCATATCACGATATCGAGCCAATAACCTACCTTCTTTGTTTACTAGATTATTAAATATGAAGGCCAGTGCTTTTGTCGCAGCATCGATGTATTTATTTCTATTCAAGACCCTTGCCCCTATAGCCAGGGCAGCTATCATGAGTCCGTTCCAAGACGTGAGTATTTTGTCATCCTTGTGGGGATGAATCCTTTTTTCCCGCTCTCTAAAAACCTTATCCCTAAGCAAATGGATCTTATCCTGGTCCTGGTCTTGATCTTCATATCCATAGCTGTCTTCATCAATGAATTTTTCGGCATGTATTCTATTAGGTATGCTCTTTCCTTCAAAATTGCCCCTTTCAGTAATCCCATAATATCGACAAAAGAATTTACCATCCTCTTGCCCTAGAATATCTTCTATCTCCTTTGGTGTCCATACATAGAATTTCCCTTCCACTCCCTCGGAATCAGCATCCTCAGCGGAATAAAATCCACCTTGAGGATGGGTCATGTCCCTTAAGATATAAGTAAAGATCTTTTCAGCAACCTTGGCATATTCCTCTTTTAAAGTCACCTGATAGGCTTCCAGATACGCGATAGCTAATAAGGCGTTATCATAGAGCATCTTCTCAAAGTGGGGAACAAGCCACTTTTGATCAGTAGAAT
>JAWLDD010000285.1:0-3780 GCA_041686815.1 Candidatus Atribacteria bacterium
GACATTACATCTATACCGGTACAACCTATAAGTCCTGCTAATAAAAGCTGTTTCGGACGGGGTCCAAGATTGTTTCCGCCTATTTCTTCAGCAGCATCGGTTATCAACTTATGACCATCCAGGTTCATTTCGAAGGCCATATTACCTTTTAGACTTCCAAGTATTTTGGTTTTAGCCATTATATTCCCTCCCGATTTTATTGATCCATCATATTATAAACCCATTATTGATTATATAAACTCGTATGTGGTATTAACCTACTAAATATTCTTTTTGTATGGTATAATTTAGAATATGGTGGTTGGGCATAAATTATTCAATCCATGGAAAATCTGTAAAAAGGAGTTAATATCATGGTGACAAAGGAACCTCTTGAACTGAAACAGATAAAAGCCCTTAAGACGGAGTTTACACGATTTATGATGCCATATAAGTTTGCTATTGATGAGGTAAAAACAAAAATAGATATTTTGAAGCAAGAGTTTAACTATATACATGAGTATAACCCAATTGAACACGTAAAATCTCGAATTAAGACCCCGACAAGTATATTAAAAAAGTTGCAAAGAAAAGGTTTTGAGATATCATTATCTTCTATTAAGGAAAATATTCTTGATATAGCCGGAATTCGTATCATTTGTTCATTTTCATCTGATATATATAGGATAAGTGAAATGCTGCAAAGACAAGATGATGTAAAGGTTGTAAAATGCAAAGATTATATAAAGAACCCTAAACCTAACGGCTATCAAAGCTTACATTTGATTATACAGGTTCCTGTTTTTATGTCTGATAGGGTAGAGAATATAAATGTGGAGGTTCAGTTACGAACAATTGCCATGGATTTTTGGGCTAGTCTTGAACACAAGATCTACTACAAATACAACATGGATGTTCCTCAGAATTTACTGAACGAGCTAAAGCAAGCTGCTGATACAGTAGCTCAATTGGATAAAAAGATGGAAAGAATCCATAATCAAATAATGGAGATAAAAAACAATAATAACTCTCAAGATGAATTTCAGGTGCTGTATCTTGATAATGAAAGACTCCATATTCCTGATACATTATTAAAATTGTTCTTGATAAGTGATAATGAATAAATCGATTATACGTCAAAATAGATATTGTAACTTGGAGGTAAACATTGAAACTTACATTTAAGCAAACATTACACGCATGTTATCTTGGATATATCACACAAGCAATAGTAAATAATCTAGCTCCACTTTTATTTGTCATATTTCATGACAGCTTTGATATTACCTTTGAAAAAATTGGTAGACTTATACTAATCAACTTTGGTACACAGATTGTAACTGATATATTGGCCATTAAATATGTTGATAGAATAGGTTATAGAAAAGCAGCTGTGCTTGCTCATGTTTTTGCTTCCCTTGGCTTGATTGGGCTAGGAATTCTTCCTATTTTGCTTCCTTCTCCATATATAGGGCTTGCCATTGCTGTAATGATTTATGCTATTGGGGGAGGACTAATAGAGGTTATAATAAGCCCTATAGTAGAGTCGCTGCCAGGTGAAGCCAAAGCTTCAGCTATGAGTTTACTTCATTCTTTTTACTGCTGGGGACAATTAAGTGTTGTACTCGTATCTACTCTCCTTATTAGAGTTTTTGGAAGCCAAATATGGTACATATTACCTATACTGTGGTCATTTATACCAGCTTATAATCTGTTTAAATTTATGAGAGTACCTCTTATGCCAGTGACATTAGAGGATGAAAATTCAACGGTTAAAGGATTATTATCCTCAAACCTATTTATTATAGCATTAGTTCTTATGATGAGTGCTGGAGCATCGGAGCTGACCATGTCACAATGGTCTTCGCTATTTGCAGAAAAAGGGTTGCAAGTACCCAAGGTAGTTGGAGATATATTAGGTCCTGCTCTCTTTGCCATATTTATGGGTACAGGAAGAACGATCTACGGAATATGGGGTCATAGAATTGATCTGAGAAAAGCTCTAATAGCAAGTAGCGTGCTTTGTATTGTTTGCTATGGTATTACAGTTTTTGTTCAGGTTCCGATGATCTCTTTATTAGGTTGTGCATTTTGCGGATTGTCCGTTAGTTTAATGTGGCCAGGTACTCTCAGTTTAACAGCCGAAACATTCCCTAAAGGTGGCACAGCAATGTTTGGTATGCTTGCAGTATTTGGTGATATAGGAGCATCTTTCGGGCCTTGGATGGCTGGTTTAATTTCGGATTTAGCTCAGAAGTCTCACAAGCTTCTGGCCATAGGACAGGCAAATAATTTAGATCCAGAGCAACTTGGACTAAAGGTAGGCTTGTTTTCAGGCATGGTATTTCCAGTTTTACTGCTAATTGGTGTTATTTCTTTGAGAAAAGAGAAGAAGCTTTTATAATTTGCAATATAAGCCTCCAGTTGAAGTATATTAATCCTTTTTATGACAAAGAATAGTGTCTAGTAACCAAATCTTGATAATAGGAGGCTTTTTAGATGTCAGATACCGATATAAAGAAATCTTTTGAGCGAAGTGCACAAAGGATGAGAGGAGATCAGAAAACCTTTGCATCAGATTTAACCCATGAGGATTATAATGACCCAGAATTACACCAAGATATCCATGAAAGGATAAGTATTGATTATAACAGTATTGATAAAATGCCAAACATGGAAGAGGTACATAGATGGCAGAGGGAGCACATAGCCAAGGATGACCAGTCTAAAGAAGGATATCCACTAAATGTGATACTTGATCCTGCTATGAGAGAAATGTACCAGGTGGTACATGATGCTGGTATGACAAATGTATTTGACCGATTTAGCCAACAACAGCCCACGCAATGTAAATTCTGCATTGAAGGGCTATCTTGCCAGCTTTGTGCTAATGGCCCTTGTCGTATTAGTGCAAGAGCTCCAAGAGGGGTTTGTGGTGTAGATGCTCACACTATGGTAGCAAGAAACTTTGTCTATCGCCATGTAACAATAGGTACATCAGCCAATATATTTCACTGTCACCAAGCTGCTAGGACCTTAAAAGCGGCTGGAGAAAACCCAGAAAGTGGTCTAAAAATTCGTGACCCTGAAAAACTAAAAAAATATGCTGATATGGTTGGATTAAATATTAATCAATCCATCGAGAAACTAGCGGTAGAGTTTGCACAGTGGGTGATGGACGATATTCACTTACCTCATCATATCGAATCTAAATCAGTAGAGGCTTTTGCCCCCACTAGAAGAAAAGAGCTATGGCGAAAGCTTGGTTTATTCCCCGGTGGAGGCTATAGTGAAGTAGCATATGCCCAGACTCGTTGTATGACAAACTTTAGTTCTGACCCGGTGGATTTTTTACTTAATAGCGTGCGTTTGGGTATTGCTAACGAATATCAGGGGTTGTTCCTATTGGATATAATTCAAGAAATTCTAATGGGCACCCAAGAGATTCAAATGAAGCAACAAAACATGGGATTGTTAAAGGAGAACATGGTAAACATTATCACCAACGGTCATATGCCTCTATTGGCACATATGGCAATTGATTTAGCTTCTTCCGATGAATGGCAACAGAAAGCCAAAGAAGCAGGTGCAGAAGGTATTCAAATTCTTGGTCATGTCTGCGAAGGACAGCAACTTATAAATTATAAAGGAATGCACAATCAAAAGGCTTATGGTGGGCAAGAAGGTGAGTGGTTATCTCAAGAATACCGGTTGGCCACTGGGGTAGTGGAGCTATTTATGTTTGATTATAATTGTACCGTACCTACCATGCCTATTTTTGCAAAGAGATTTGGCACAAAA
>JAWLDD010000286.1:0-3774 GCA_041686815.1 Candidatus Atribacteria bacterium
GTATGGGGTTTGAGTTTTTTCTTCCTTATAGCTCTTATTTCCTCCTATGAGCAGAATCCCCAATACTATCGCAAAGATAACGGTACCTATTCTAAGGGTAATTATACCTACCCTTTTTCCTACAAAACATGCTATTCCTCTTACTTTATTAATATAATCCCTTATCACCTGTTAACAGCTCCCCAAATAAAACCTAATCTTTTGCTTGATATATGGTAATTATATACTTTTATTGCCCATTTTGTCCATAGTAATACCTTAAGTTTAGTTAATCAATTAGTCATCTGTCAGAATAATGCAAGTAGATTATCTCATTATGCAAAATACCTTTTGACAAACCAGTAGAATCAATAGTATAATACCTATCTATAGAATGTTAAATATTCGTCTTGCTATCAAAATTTTTTCATACCCTATATCCAAGATTCATTGGTTTTTGGCTTATTTGTCATATATAAATTCGTACGAATTATGATAATAAAATTCGGTTGTAGTATTTCTAATTCAATCTTCTATCCATATATTTCGCTAACATCTAGTTGCACATAGTTGAATACTAATTCAGCTGTTAAAATAATACAAGGCAAAATCGAAGAAGAAAGGAGATACCGTATATGGCTAAGAATAAATATTGTGAAATAACCCCTGAAATATTGAATTTAACGGAATTATGCTACAAGAATAGTAATATTGATCCTAGTTTATATGAAAAATATGATGTAAAGCGTGGGTTACGAGATCTTAGTGGCAAAGGTGTTGTAACCGGGCTGACTGAAATAAGCGATATTCAATCTACTACAATAGATGAGACTACTGGCGAAAGTGTTCCATCAAAAGGTAAACTCTACTACCGCGGAATTGATGTAGAGGACATAGTAAAAGGTTCCATTGAAAAAGGATACTTTTGCTATGAAGAAACAGCATATCTTCTGTTATTTGGTGAGCTTCCAACCCGTCAGCAATTAAAGGATTTCATGGAGCTACTTGCTTTTTATCGCACTTTGCCCACTAATTTCGTTAGAGATATCATATTGAAAGCCCCTAGCGGAAATATGATGAATACCTTAGCACGAAGTGTACTTACCCTCTATGCCTATGATGAAAAAGGGGATGATATCTCTATTCCCAACGTTTTACGACAATCCATACAATTAATTGCACTATTCCCATGTCTCTCGGTATATGGATATCAAGCCTACAGCCACTACCATGGAGGAAAGAGCTTAATAATCCATACGCCAAAGCCTGATCTTTCCACTGCAGAGAACATACTGCGCATGCTTAGACCTAACAAGAAATATTCGCCTCTGGAAGCCCGTATCCTGGATGTCGCTTTGGTGCTTCATGCAGAACATGGAGGAGGTAACAACTCTACCTTTACCACCCATGTAGTATCCTCTTCCGGTACTGACACATATTCATCGGTAGCTGCTTCTTTAGGTTCGCTGAAAGGGCCTAAGCACGGTGGTGCTAATATTAAGGTGGTACATATGTTTGAAGATATTAAAAAGTCGGTGTCCGACTGGTCAGATAAAGATGCCATTGCCAAGTATCTGACGGAGATACTGGATAAAAAGGCTTTTGACAGATCGGGGCTTATCTATGGCATGGGCCATGCAGTTTATTCTCTATCAGATCCTAGGGCTGAAATCCTTAAAGGCTTGGTAAAGAGCCTGAGTGAAGAGAAGGGTTTGACAGCAGAATATGAGTTGTACTCCAATGTTGAGCAAATAGCAGCAGAGCTCATTACAAAAAAGCGGAAGATCTACAAAGGTGTAAGTGCAAACGTAGACTTTTACAGTGGCTTTGTATACAGCATGCTGGGCTTGCCCTTAGAGCTATATACTCCTATATTTGCTGTAGCTCGTATTGCCGGTTGGAGTGCTCATCGCCTTGAAGAATTGATTAATGGGAGTAAGATCATAAGACCTTCCTATAAAAGCGTGCTATCACCGAGAGAATATGTGCCTATTGATGAAAGATAATTAATATAAAAATTAACATAAAAACTATAATGGGCTATTGGCGTGCAAACTTAAATGTTTGTACTATACCAATAGCCCTTTTATGCTATTCATTCTGCAATTTATATACGATCTTAAAGCCTTGCTCCTCAAGGGCTTTTTCTATGTCAGCTGTGTTTAAGGAATTGATGCCTATTACAACGTTGCTCTTACCACCGGTACCGCCATATACGGCCACATTGGATATATTAGCCCCAAAATCCCCGATTATCTTTGTTAATTTGGACATTATACCGGGAGCATCTAGGGCTTCTATGGTAAATCGGGTTCCTTTCTCCCGAAATCCCAATAGTTCGATAAAGGAGTCGAAGATATCGCTCTCGGTTATTATACCAACAAGCTTGTTATCATCAACTACCGGAAGAAAACTAACGCCGTGATCTCGCATAAGTGTAGCTGCTTCTTCAAGAAGTGCATTGGAGGATATGGTGAGGGGATCCTTGGTCATAATCTTGCTAATCTTGGTCTTGGCCAAAAGGTAGTTGATCTCCCCAATGCTAAAGGTAGTGGCCTTTGAGGGTGAAGCTCTTAGGATATCCTCTTTGGAAACTACCCCTACCAGCTTACCGTTTTTGAGTACAGGCAAGCGCCTAATATTATGTTGTTTCATCAGTTCTTGGGCATCGAGTATGGTCTGATCCGGAGAGATAGTAAAGGGATTAGAAGTCATTTTTTTCCTAACAAACATGTACTCAACCTCCTAAATAAGCTTTTTTAATATCTTCGCTTAACATCAAATCTGAACCGCTTCCAGATAGGACTATAGAACCTGTCTCCATAACGTATGCCCGATCTGCTATCTGTAATGCCATATTAGCATTTTGTTCAACTAACAATATTGTAGTCCCAGCTTTATTTATATTCAATATTATATCAAATATTTCCTGAACAAGTATAGGGGCAAGTCCCATAGAGGGTTCATCTAAAAATAATATATCTGGACGGCTCATCAATGCTCGACCTATGGCGAGCATCTGCTGTTCTCCCCCTGACAAAGTGCCTGCACTTTGTTTTCTTCTCTCCTTCAGTATCGGAAATCGCTGATAAACCATCTCTAAATCCTCGGCAATACCTTCCTTATCCTGACGAAGATGTGCCCCTAACTGTAGATTTTCCAATACAGTCATACCAGCAAAGACTCGACGTCCCTCTGGTACATGGGAAATACCCATCTTCACTCTTTGCCGAGCAGGAGTATCAGTTATGTCTTCACCGCTTAAGATTATATTGCCTCTGGTTGCCTTCTTCAGGCCAGATATGGTACGCAAAGTCGTGGTCTTCCCTGCTCCATTAGCACCTATCAAGACAACAATCTCACCTTGATTAACCTTAAATGAAACGTCTTTTAAGGCATGAATTACTCCATAATGTACGTCTAGATTTTTAACTTCAAGCATTGCTGTCCTCCTCCCCTAGATAAGCTTCTATTACCCTCTTATTAGATCTAATCTCATCCGGTGTGCCATCAGCAATAAGCATACCATGGTCCAGAACATAAATGCGCTCACATATATTCATAACTAGGGACATATCATGCTCGATGAGGAGTATGGTCAAATCAAATTTCTCCCGGATCCCGTGTATTATGTCCGTTAGACTGGTGGTCTCTGCAGGATTCATCCCCGCTGCTGGTTCATCCAATAGCAATAATATAGGATCCGTAGCAAGAGCTCTGGCAATCTCTAAATGCCTCTGTTCTCCATAGGGAAGGTTTTTAGCAAGCTCATCTCTTTTGTTATGGAGATCAACG
>JAWLDD010000287.1:0-3766 GCA_041686815.1 Candidatus Atribacteria bacterium
TGTGCACTTTATACCCCTTTCTTCCAGAATCCTCAGTATATCGTCTGTATACTCAGTTCCCCAAGCTGCATCGAAAGATATGGATATCTTTTTGTCATCCCTCTCTACACAGTATATGGGCAGCTCCTTTTTTGCATTCAGAAAGACTGCAATGGAACTGTCTCTTAAGTCTATAGAATATGCTACGGAAAGCATGACCAAACAGAATACCAATAATATCTTAGCCATCTTTTTTCGCGATATATAGATAACCCGCACTTTTATATAACCTCCATCCTTGATAAGAGATATACATCATCCTCTCTAATAATTTATTTGCCTTATGCTGTACTTATGACTCCAATAAAAAGATACATAAAAAATCCCTAATATTACCCACTACACATTGTTTCATGGGTTAATATAGGGATTGTACTTTATTGATATATGCTAGAACAAACCAATCTTTATAGTTATATCTCTATCTATACATCGTTATAATTCCTATAGACATACTCCACCTCATTATCCATCATTACCATGACAACAGAACTTCCTCTGCCGTCCCTGGGTGCTAGAGGCAAGTCATTGGTATTTATTCGTGTTATGGTACCATCAGCCTGCTGCATGATGATCTCGTAGGGGTTTTGGGCATAAAAAGCGCCAATAATACGCCTACCATTAGCCTTGTTTTTGTAGAAGGTCAGGGTTTTAAATCCAATTCCTCCTCTACCTTGGGTTTGATATTCAGATATGGCGGTGCGCTTGCCGATGCCTCGATCCGTTGCTACTATCAAATACCCTTCAGGTTCTATCTGTCCACCGAATACTACTCTATCATCACCCTTTAATTGAATTGCCTTGACTCCTCTGGCAGCTCTGCCCATGGGATTTACTTCACTACCATTAAATCTTATGCTCATACCCTCAGCAGTAACTAGCATTACTTCCTTGTCCTCATCTATTAGTTCAGCACCTATTAAGTAGTCTCCTTCCTTTAAGCCACAGGCCTGGATCTTGGTCCTACGGGTATTATACTCAGCCAAACTAGTCTTCTTTATAAATCCTTGACCGGTATAGAATTGAATGAAGCGATGCTCTGTGAATTCCTTTACCGACAAGACGGCTATTATCTTTTCGGTTCGCTCGAAGCCGTTTATCAGGCTTACCAACTGTACTCCCTTATCCCGCCATTTAGCTTCAGGTATCTCCATTGCATCTAAACTATAACAGTTACCCTGATGGGTCAATAATAGTATTCGGTGGTCGGTCTCCGAATCTACTAGGAATTCTATAAAGTCCATCTCGCGAGTCTCTACCGCCTCAACATCCTTATTGGAACGATTAAATGACTTTTGGGGCACTCTTTTGATATCCTGGTTGCGGGTAAGAGCAATAACACATTCCTCGACATGGATCAGATCTTCAGTCTTTATCTCAGCTTCGGAGCTGTCCTTTATGATGTTGGTCCTCCTCGGATTCCCGTATTTCTCTTTGATCTCAGTTAGCTCCTTCTTTATTAGCCTAATAAGAAGTTTCTCAGATCCCAATATAGCTTCCAGCTTTTCTATAGTCTTTTTGATCTCCTTGTATTCCCTTTCAAGTGCAATGATTTCCAGATTGGTTAGCCTTTGCAAACGCATATCCAGGATAGCCTGGGCTTGAATTTCCGTTAGATTAAACTCTGTCATTAAATTTTTGCGAGCAATGTTAGGGTTCTTGGATCCTCGCATTATTGCAATTACCCTATCTATATTTTGAATAGCTATAATAAGGCCTTCTAAAATGTGCTCTCTGGCCTTAGCTTTATCAAGCTCGTACTTTGTTCGCCTGGTAACAACATCCTTTTGATGCTTGATATAGTGCGCCAATATATCCTTTAAACCTAGCTGCTGCGGTCTGCCATCGGCTATGGCTACCATATTAGCACCAAAGGTTACCTGCAAATCCGAGTATTTGTATAGGTAGTTTAGGATTTTTTCAGCATCCCCATCCTTTTTAACTTCAACGACTGCACGAATTCCATTCCGATCGGATTCGTCTCGGATATCGGCGATGCCGGTCAAAACGCCTTTTCTCTCCTCGCTTAGTCTTAGTATTTTCTCCAATAAAGTAGCTTTATTAACCTGATAAGGCAGTTCCTTTATAACCAATAACTTCTTCCCACCAGATGCTTTTTCAACATCCACTTTAGCCCTGACCACTATCCTACCCTTACCAGTTTCATAAGCCTTGCGAATCTCATCCTCTCCTATAATGGTTCCGCCAGTAGGAAAATCAGGACCTTTTATAACCCTTAGAAGCTCATCCAGTGAAACATCTGGTTTCTCCATCTGAAGTATTACCCCGTCAATTACCTCTACTAGGTTATGAGGGGGGATGTTGGTAGCCACACCTATTGCTATACCTGATGCTCCATTGACCAGCAGGTTGGGAAACCGTCCCGGTAACACATCAGGCTCCTTTAAGGTATCATCAAAGTTAAGACTAAAATTAACGGTATCCTTGCTAATGTCCTTTAGAAGCTCGGTGGCCAAAGGTGTCATCTTTACTTCGGTATAACGCATGGCTGCCGCTGAGTCACCATCCATAGAGCCAAAGTTTCCATGACCATCCACCAAAGGATCTCTCATGACAAAATCTTGGGCCATCCTTACCATGGCATCGTATACGGATGTATCCCCGTGGGGATGATATTTTCCTAAACAATCCCCAACTATTCTGGCAGACTTTCTATGTGGTTTTTCTGGGGTTACACCCAATTCGTGCATGGTATATAAAATTCTCCTCTGAACCGGCTTAAGCCCATCTTCCACCCTAGGCAGTGCCCTTTCCATTATTATATACTCTGCATAGGGCATGATGGATTCATGCATTACCTCTTCTAAAGGTTTTTGTATAATTAAATCCCTGTTCTGAGTGAACTCGTCCATAGTTTTCCTGTTTTTAGCCATAACCTATACCCCCATCTCCTGAAAAATGTCTACTTTATTGAAGTTAGCATGAGTGCTGATGTATTCACGCCTAGGATCCACTTTATCCCCCATCAAAATGGTAACCAGCTTGTCCGCTTGAGCTGCATCTTCTATTCTGACTTGGATTATAGAGCGGTTCTGAGGATTCATGGTGGTTTCCCATAGCTGTTCAGGGTTCATCTCACCTAAACCCTTATATCTTTGAACCACATATCCTTTGCCCATCTTTTTGATCTTTGCCCTTAGCTCCTCTTCAGTGTAGGCGTATTCAATGGTTTTTCCCTTGGAAATTTTATACAAAGGGGATAGACCGATATAGACATGGCCTTCGGTAATCAGTTCCTTCATATACCTATAGAAGAAGGTAAGGAGAATGGCCCGAATGTGAGCTCCATCCTGGTCAGCATCGGATAGTATTATTACCTTGTCGTATTTAAGGTTCTTTATGTTAAAGTCTTCATCAATACCTGTCCCCAAAGCTGAAATAATGGTTCGAAACTCTTCATTGGCCAGCACTTGATCTAGCCGCTTCTTTTCAGCATTTAGAGGCTTACCCCTTAAGGGCAATATTGCCTGAAAGCGTCTATCTCGTCCTTGTTTGGCTGAACCTCCTGCTGAATCCCCTTCCACGATAAACAACTCATTTATGGAGGCATCCCTACCGGTACAACTGGCAAGCTTGCCCACAAGTGGAGCACCTTCCAGGCTATTCTTCTTCCGGGTTATCTCCCTTGCCTTACGCGCTGCTTCCCGAACCTTGGCAGCCTTAATAGCCTTCTCTATGATAATACGAATAACATGATCATGTGTGG
>JAWLDD010000288.1:0-3763 GCA_041686815.1 Candidatus Atribacteria bacterium
CCTCTGTTCTCCATAGGGAAGGTTTTTAGCAAGCTCATCTCTTTTGTTATGGAGATCAAAGATTCTCAACAGCTCTATGCTTTTTTCAACCAAATCTTTCTCTTCTATTTTATAGGATGGCAGATGCAAAAAGCTAGGGATAAAACCATATTTCACATTCTTGTGCATGGCGATGAGTACATTTTCTATAACCGTTAACTCTTTAAACAGACGAATATTTAGAGATGTCCTTGCCAATCCTGCTTTACAGATTTTATGGGGTCTTAACCCATGGAGAGCAATCTCATTGTCCTCCCTATATAACTTAATGGTTCCAGTATCTGGTACATAAATACCTGTCAATAGATTAAAGAGGGTGGTTTCTCCTGCACCGTTTGGTCCGATCAATCCAACCAATTCTCCTTTTTTCAGTTCAAGATTTACATTGGCAACGGCGGTCAATCCACCAAAGGATTTTGTTACCTTCTCTACACTTAAAATTGGCATACCTAAGCCCTCCCTCTCTTGGATTTAAAGCTGCTTCCCAGTTTTTCAATGATGGATAGGGAAACTTCCCTTGAACCCATTAGACCCTGGGGTCGGAAAATCATTATGGCTATCAGGGCTAGTGAATAGAGTACCATTCGAATCTCAGGGAAGGACTGCAGGTAGGTGGAAATAAGGGCCAACAAAATAGCAGCAATGATTGAACCCGAGAAACTTCCTAGTCCACCCAAGACCACTATGACTAGAACGTCAACAGATTTTAGGAAACCAAACAAGTCTGGTTTTATGAAGAAAAAGTAGGATGCATAGATGGCGCCGGCAATTCCTGCGCAGAAAGCCCCTATGGTAAAAGCAATAACCTTGTACTTTACTGTATTAACTCCCATAGCTTCAGCTGCAATCTCATCTTCTCGTATAGAGATACAAGCGCGGCCATGAGCAGACTTTATAAAGTTGGACAAGGCCAAAATAATTCCTACCATAAATATATATAGCCAGGTCCAGTTGACAAACTGGGGAATAGCATTTAAGCCTGCTGCTCCGTTTGTGATATCCAAATTTAGGAATATTATACGGATTATCTCAGACATCCCTAGAGTAGCTATGGCAAGGTAGTCTCCCCGAAGCCTTAAGGTAGGCAGGCCAACTAGACATCCCACCAGGGCAGCTGCTAAAGCTCCTATAAAAACACCTAGTATGAATCCATATATGGTAGGTATCCTCAAAGTTATAAGGGCGCATACATAGGCTCCTATAGACATGAATCCAGCATGCCCCAGAGAAAACTGGCCAGTAAAGCCGGTGATGAGATTAAGGCTAACGGCAAGTATAATATTGATACCTATAGTAACCAGTGTGGCTTGGAGATAGTCGGAAATAATATTGGTCATTATTAAGATCTGTATAATTGCATAGGTTAAGCCTAAAGTTATGAATTTCTTCACTTCTTACACCTTCTCTCTGGTATCTTTGCCAAGTAGCCCTGAAGGCTTGATGATAAGAATCAATATAAGTATGCCGAACACTACGGCATCTCTATACATGGAGTTTCCATATCCAGCCACTAGAACCTCCACTGCTCCGATAAAATATCCACCTATCATAGCTCCTGGAATAATTCCAATTCCTCCAAAAACCGCAGCAATAAAAGCCTTTAATCCAGGTACAACACCCATTAATGGGTTTATGGTGTTGTAATAAATCCCTACCAACACACCAGCGGCTCCTGCAAGAGCTGAGCCTAGACCAAAAGTAAATGAGATAGTGGAATCCACGTTTATCCCCATTAGCTCTGCTGCGTCCTTATCCATAGATACAGCCCTCATGGCCTTGCCTACTCTCGTACCCTTTACAATAAACTGTAATAAAGCCATCAAAATAAGGGTTATAACAACAAGCATAATTTGCTGCATGGAGATAACTATACTTCCAATCTTGATCCTTTCTGCCAATAGACCGGTTATCTCAGGATAGGTTCGCACATTCGCCTTAACAAAGAACATAGTACCGTATTCCAAAAACAGTGAAACCCCAATAGCTGTTATGAGAACCGAAATCCTGGCTGCATTCCTTAATGGCCTATACGCTATTTTCTCTATTATTACACCTAGGAGGGTACAAACCACCATTGCGATGACCAGAGAGGGTAAAAGCCCAAGGTTTAAAAAGGTCATGCAAAAATACCCCATGTAGGCACCTATCATATATATATCCGCATGGGCAAAATTAATTAATCTTATAATTCCGTATACCATGGTATATCCCAATGCCATAAGTGCATAGATACTTCCTAAGGTTATACCATTGACAATCTGTTGCAAAAATCCTTCCAAATCCTTTCCCTTCTTTCTATACTGATTTATAGGGATATAGCTTATGTTATAAAATTATAAACGTTATATTCATAAATAGCAAATAAGCAGGGCAAAAGCTGTCTCCCTACTTATCTGCTAAGTTACTTATGATATATATTACTAATATATCGTAGTTATGAATTAATTGGCAACTCTTTCACTGCTGTGCTGAACCCCATCTTTTAGTTCTATAACAACTATGGCTTTAACAGGGTTGTGGTTGCTATCAATGCTAAATGAACCTGTTACTCCTGAAAAATCCTTAGTTGAAGCCAGCGCATTCTTTAAGGACTCTCTATCCAATTTCTCTGCTCTCTTTAAACCATCCACTACAAACATAGCCAAATCATAACCAAGGGCATTAAAAGCATCGGGTTCTCTGTCATACTCTGCCTTAAAATCCTCAATAAATTGTACAACTTTAGGATCTTGGTCCAGTGAAGAATAGTGGTTGGAGAAATATACATCGTTAAGAGCATCGGCTCCCGCTAGCTTTACTAGATCTGGGGAATCGAATCCGTCAGCACCTAAAATAGGAACATCAATTCCTTGTGCACGAGCCTGCTTAATGATGAGTCCGGCTTCTTCATAGTACCCGGGAATAAAGATAACATCAAAGTCAAGACTCTTTATGCTGGTTAGAATTGCATTGAAATCGGTATCCTTAGCTACATAGGATTCAGTGGCTACGATGGTTCCACCTGCTTCCTCAAAGGTTCTAATAAAGTTTTCAGCCAGTCCCTTACCATAATCACTGGAGCTATCCATTATGACTACTGCTTTCTTCTTGGATAGGTTGTTTAGGGCATAATTGGCCATTGCAGTACCCTGATAGGAATCATTGAAGCATATTCGGAAAGCGTATTCCTTAACTCCAGATTCATCCACCGTAACATCATCAGCAGTTGCTGATCCCGAAGCTACGGGAACTTTATTCTTTTCTGCTACGGGTATTTGAGCTTTAAAGGATCCAGAGGTGGCAGGGCCCAGTATAGCAATAACTTTATCTTGAGTTATTAGCTTGTTAGCCAACGTAGTAGCCTCAGCTGGCTCAGACTTATTGTCATACTTCACTAATTGGATTTCTTTCCCATCTACTCCTCCAGCCTCGTTGACCTGTTTTATGGCAAGCTCAATTCCATCCACAGAGCTCTGTCCATAGGTAGCGACGCCACCGGAAAGCTCATAGTTGACGCCGATCTTAATTACGTTTTCATTTGTAGTAGGTGTTGAACACCCAACAAAGAGTGCTACAATCAGAACCAATAAAAGTCCAGTAAACACAGGTTTTCGCATTTTCTTTCCTCCTCCTAAATCGAACAAAAGGCTTATCTCTTTACCACGCTAAAGCGCCTTTGTTAGTTATTATACTTACCCCCTATTACAATTGTCAATCATATTTTTGATATTTGGCTTGTTTATTA
>JAWLDD010000289.1:0-1280 GCA_041686815.1 Candidatus Atribacteria bacterium
CTATGCTTCTTCAGTTTCTTGAATAGCCTTCTCTAATATGTTAAATCCTATTTCAAGTTGCTCATCACTGATAACCAATGGCATTAATAATCTTATGACATTCCCTCTTACACCAGCTGATAAAAGAACTAATCCATTCTTCCAGCACTCGCTAACAATTCTATTGGTTTCTTCCTTTGCTGGCTCTTTTGTTACTCTATCCTTTACTAATTCTATGGCTACCATGGCTCCTCTACCTCTTACATCTCCTATGATCTTATATTTTTCTTTCATTTCATTAAATCTTTGAATACAATAATCTCCAATATGTTGTGCTTTTTCAGCATAGTTCTCTCGCTCCATAACTTCTATTACCTTCAGTGCTGCAGTAGTTGATACTGGATTACCGCAATAAGTCCCTCCAATTCCGCCGACTTGAGAAGCTTCCATAATATCCCCTCTTGCAGTTACAGCACTTAAAGGAAGACCTGCAGCAATTGATTTTGCAGTAGTTACAATATCTGCATAAACCCCTTTTTCCGCCCAATACTCTGTTGCAAACATCTTTCCTGTTCTGCAAAATCCTGACTGTACTTCATCAGCTATTAGCAAAATACCGTATTTATCACAAATACGCCTTAATTCTATAATATACTCATCTGGCGGAATGATAAATCCACCTTCTCCTTGTACCGGTTCAAGTATAAAAGCTGCTATATCTTCTGGTGCAACATACTCTAGAAAGAAATCTTCTAGGGTTTGTGCGCAATGAAGGTTACAGTTACTTTTCTCTAATCCATAAGGACAACGATAGCAATAAGGGAAAGGAATTCGGTGTACACTTGGTGCATAGGGACCAAACCCTAGCTTATAAGGTTTTATTTTGCTAGTAAGCGTCATGGTCATCATGGTTCTTCCATGAAAAGCTCCTGAAAAAACAACTATTTCTGTGCGTTTTGTAAATTTTCTAGCGATTTTAATTGCATTTTCATCCGCTTCTGCACCGCTATTTACGAACATTGTTTTCTTTTCAAAATTTCCTGGAATTATCTGATTTAGCTTTTCTGCTAATCGCATATATTGCTCATAAAGGACAACATTTATACTAGAATGGAAAAATTTCTCACATTGCTCTTTGACTGCCTCTACAACCTCAGGATGACTATATCCAATATTTAAAACCCCAATTCCACCAGCAAAATCTAAAAATATATTCCCATCTACGTCTTCAAATAATGCTCCCTGCCCTCTTTTAATGAATGTTGGTACATTCCCTGACACACCCTTAGGAACATTTTCTT
>JAWLDD010000289.1:1290-3763 GCA_041686815.1 Candidatus Atribacteria bacterium
GGGCCCAGGTATGTCTGTAATAATTTTAGGCTCAGTTAAAATATCCATAGACGATCCCCCTTTATTTAAAAATAATATATTATTCTAGATTATTCTCTCCATAATTCTTCGTCTGTAGGTACAATTGTATCCTTCATAAAATATCCGATCCGTGATATATTCAACATATGCTTATATGTGAAGTTTTCAGATATACTATTATTTCCCCAAGTTCCACATCCAAGGGTTGTAGTAGGAGCGAATCCATTGTAGAAACTGCCTCCTGCAGATGTTGATGATGGCTGATTTACTACTAATCTTGAAATTGTTAACATAATTCCGGCATATTCGATATTCTCAATATTATTGGAATGTATAGCACAAGAATGTCCTTTTCCTTCAAGTTCTAGATTAGTTTGAGCTATTTTAACAGCTTCTTCAAAGCTTTGGTACTTAAAAGTAGCCATTACGGGACACATTTTTTCCTTACATAACAGATCATCTTTTCCAATACCGTCTGCCTGAATCAATATGACCTTTGTTTCTTTTGGAATAGTTATACCAGCAAGCGCTGCAATTTCTTGAGGTGATTGGCCTACTGCGTGCTTATTCATTATGCCATTCACAAATAAGGCTTTTCTCAAAGCTTCCTTTTCTTCAGGATCTTCAGTATAATAAGCACCATTTCTTATAAAGATTTCTATTACTTGATCATAATCTTCTTCATGAGCAATAACAGATTGTTCTCCAGAACATATGATACCATTGTCAAATGTTCTACCTCTAATTATTTTAGGAACAGTTTCTTCTAAATCTACATCTCTATCAATAATACATTGAACATTTCCAGGTCCTACCCCAAAAGCAGGCTTTCCGCAGCTGTAAGCAGCCCTAACCATATCTCCTCCACCTGTTGCTACTACAGTATCTGCTGCTTTCATCAATTCATTAGTCAGCTCAATAGAAGGCTCTTCAATAATTTGAATCAGATTTTCTGGTGGATTATATTTTGCAATGGCTTGATTCATTAATTCCACAGTATAGGTACTACACTTTTTAGCCCTTGGATGTGGTGCAATGATAATAGCATTTCTTCCCTTTAATGCAAACATAGCATTGCACATTGGTGTTACAACTGGATTTGTAGTAGGAGTAACCGATGCTATTACCCCTATCGGTTTTGCAATCATTACAATACCTGTATTTTCGTCTCTATCAATAATCCCTACGGATTTTTTATTTTTTAGATCATTCCAGATTACTTTTGCTTTTCCCTTATTCTTTGCTACTTTATCTTCATAGACACCCATTCGCGTTTCGTCTACTGCCATTCTTGCCAATTCCTCACCATGATCATAAACTACTTTTGCAATCTCTCGTATAATCATATCAACCTGCTCTTGCGTAAATTCTTCAAAGTTTTTTTGTGCATTTCTTGCTTTTATAATCATTTCCTTGATTATTTCATTACTGTTCATAGTTAAATCCCCCCATCACTCTTAAATTCAAGTGTAAGATTAGAGGCTCCAGATAACTAAATAACCGTTTTTTAGTTATCTGGAGTACATTCATCTAATCTATACCAAATTTATTTACTTTAGAAAATGAAGCCTGAGATCAAGAATAAAACTGCAGTAATCCCTGCTCCTAAGAAACCAAATGGCATTTGAGTTACTGCATGACGATAATTGTCACACCCACAGGCTGCAGAGCTTAATATTGTTGCATCTGAGTAGAAACAAATATGACTTCCCCAAACACCTGCTGAACATACAGCACCAACTGCTACAAATGGGTTTGCACCTACTGCTAATGCAAGAGGGATTACAATTGGTAGTGCAATAATATACATTCCCCAACTAATACCCATAATAAATTCTGTTACACCTAGAACTAAGAATACTATCAATGGGAAAAGTTCTGGTGTCATAATCTTTGAAGCAGAGTTGATCACAAACTGGATAAATCCAATTTGATCAGCTCCTGCAGCAAAAGAGAAGGCTAATACAACCATTACAAGTGGGAACAGCATATTCTTTATTCCTTTTATTATTGCATCAGCGAATTCCTCTGGACTTAATAAACCTTGTGGTATATAAAGTAAGAACATAAAAACAATTGTTGAGATTACACCCATCATCATGTCTACATCGAAATAAATTGTAGAAGCTACTAGGAAAATGATTGGTAAGAAAAAGTTCATTACTTTAGGATTTTCAGGTAATTCTATAGCAGTTTCACCAGCTTTTATATCGATTTTTTCAGATCCTGGAGGTGCCAATATACCTTCTTCTTGTGCCCGTTTCTCTGCTTTTTTCATAGGTCCAAATACTGGTATGATACCTAGTATTACTAAAGGTACAATAATGGCAGCTAACCATCCATAGAAATTAAAGGGTATGGTTTTAATAAAATATACTAACCCTTGGCCTGCAGGAGCTAATCCATTTGTTTCAAGAAGCGTTGCTATAAAAATCCCCCATGTAGATATAGG
>JAWLDD010000290.1:0-3753 GCA_041686815.1 Candidatus Atribacteria bacterium
ATTTTAATATCAGCGTATCTACCCCCAACAGGGTTGAAGGAACACCCCATTATAAAGCTCCGGAGATGGACAAGGATTCTAAGTATATGGGGCGGGAGAAGGTGGACATGTTCGCAATTGGCGTTATGCTATATGAATATTACACAGGAGAGTTACCAAAGAAAGGTGAGCATTATGCCAAGAACCGTCGCAGAGGCAAGTTTCAGTGGGATGTCTTTATAGAGCCTATAGAGAAAAAACCAGAAATGCCACAAGTTATCAACGATATAATAGTCAAATGCATGAAACTAGATCCCAAGGAACGCTACCGAAATTGCAGCGAGCTAAAAAGTGAATTGATCAGGGCAGAGAGGAGTTTAAGAAATGACAGATCTAGAAAGAACGCAGCTAGAAACCACTTTTAAAGAAGAGATAAAGAAAAGCTTAAATACCGAGAAGCTCTATCCTTTCCCATCATCCCTGGAAGTACAGCCATCCAATACACCTGATCTAGATAGATGGAGAAAAGAAAAATGAAGACATTTGTGGAATTTAGAGCTCAAGACGCTGTTTTACCTACTTACGTAAGGTTCTCTATTACCAAGGGTGCTTTTGAGAAGATGGCCAACCATCCAAGGGGTATTAAGGCATTGCTTATAGACCTGTCTGCCAGTCCTGCCCTTCTTATAACCAAAGCTAAGGGCGAAGGGCTGTACGAGGTCTTCACAAGTGATGGGAGTTATTTGTGCAAAATTACTGATGATCTAAAGTCCCTTCTGATCATTGGATTCAATGAGAACACTCTAATCAAGCAGAACAATGCAATGAAAAACGGAGTGTGTTTTCGGGTAAGTAGCGGTATTATCATTCAGATTACTATAGCACAGCCCTACAACTATTTTTTTGACATTGTAAATGGAAAGATGCTGCGAACAAATAGCTATTCCCACATAAGTGTGGCGCAGTCTCTAAGAACCATAAAGGCCCAAGTAGACCTTGCCAACACTATAACCGATGAGGATGAAGAGGTTATAGAGGAGGAATATCAACCTGAACGAAGATTAGCCAATCTGCTGCAGATATCAGAACACTACTCAATACTGGAAAGCGAGCTGGAGGAGAGAAACGCCAATGCGGTGGGAAGGATCTCCTACTTTAAAATAGAGGCTTTGGAATTCGACAGGGTAGACAGAGTGGCCTATAGGTTTGTAGTGGATGATATCGATGAGAATATCTTTAAAATAGGGGTTAGGTTAGATATAGAAGACAAAAGTGGCAACCGCCATTCTGGCGAGATAATAGCCGTGGATATAAACGAAACATCGGACTCTTTAGATATATTGTTCAATGAGCATATAGATATCAATGACTTTTCAGAGATAGGCTGGATTTCTCTTTCCTTTTCCACGGTTAACAAAGAGGTTCAGCTGGCTGCAAATGAAAAGATCAGAAACGGTGAAGCGACAGCAAAATACATGGATACCGTACTGGGTAAAAAGTCTTCAGCCGGATTTGAAGAGAAGGATCTAACACAGGTCAAGGCGGATCTAATGACCAAGAAATATCCCCCCAACGAAAGCCAGATCAAGGCAATCTCTCGCGGCATCTGTGCCAGGGATGTATTTTTGGTTATGGGGCCGCCCGGGACAGGCAAAACCACGGTTATTTTGGAGTGGGTAAAGTATTTTGTGAAGAAGGAGCACAAGAGAGTATTGATCTCTTCACAAAACAATAAAGCCGTTGATAATGTATTATCTCGAATTGCAGACGACAAGGATATAGATATTATAAGGATCGGGTCTGAGTCCAAGCTCCAATCAGAGGTAAAGCCCTATATGTTTGAAAATAAGGTCAGGGCTCTTAGAGAGTCTATAGTGGATAATACCCAAGAAAGCATGAAGAAGATCAATGATGCTGTAAAACCTTGGACATTCTTTCAAAATGGCCTAGCTTTATTAATCCAGCTTAACCAAGAGGTAGATGATCTTAGGGAGGATTTTGAAACTATCATAGACAAGCAAATTGTTCCTAAATATCATGAGCTTTTGGAGCTTTTAAGGAACCATCAGGATATTAGAGAGAAAATAACCTCTCTTGAAAAGAAGCTCAACAAGAGGATTCGGAAGATAGGTGCCTACGAGAATAAAACTAGCAAGGCAAGCAAATTCTTTTTTGGTCTGCCAAACCTAGTGAGAAATACAATGCTAAAGAGGAATGTAGCAGCATATGACCAGCTGAGAGCCCAAGAGCAGGAGGTTGTTAGCTTATACAACAACACCTATAAAGAGTATACTTCCATCAACCAAAGAACCTTGGAAGGAGAATACACTACATATTACAACAGATCCCTAGGCAGGGATAAAGCTCTTGAGGAAATCAAGGAAACTATGCCTCAAGATAAGAACAAATGGGGTCTCTTTGGTGATATAAGCATAGGTGATAATGACTGGAAAAACAATGCTATACTAAACCAGGTAAAAGAAAGGATAGAGCAGGAGAATACCAGAGCGGAAAAAATCATTGAAACCATAAATGCTTGGAAGGTGGAAACTGAATCGGTTCAAAACTATGCACTAAATGAGATCGTGCTGGAATCCGTTGATTTGGTAGGGGCTACCTGTATCGGCATCAACTCTCAGAGAAGATTCGCAAATTTGGACTTTGATGTAACCATTATAGATGAAGCCGGGCAGATACAGGTACACAATGCTCTTGTGCCTATGAGCGTATCAAATAAACTGATTATGCTAGGAGACCACAAGCAGATTCCACCTATGGCAGACCAGGAACTACTAGAGCTATGCGAAGAAAACGGGGTGGATGTAGAGCTCTTGGAAAAGAGTTTGTTTGAGAAGATGTATGAGGAGCTTCCAGAGGAAAACAAGATTATGCTGGATACTCAGTATAGGATGCCTGGCGAAATAGCAGACACTATTTCAGAGTGGTTTTATGATGGGCAATACCTATCTGCTGAATTTAAAAGGAACCAAAAGAGTCAGCTTCCAAGACTTTCATCAAAGCCCTTTGTCATTATAGATACATCAAAGGAACCCAATAGATATGAGACAAGGATCCCTCAGGGGGGAAGCAATAACGATTTAGAGGCAAATATCATTAGAGATTTACTTCACCATATATCCCTGGATGAGGATGCCAACTTCAAGGAGATAGGAGTAATATCTGCATACAAAGCCCAGGTAAAGCTGATAAAGGGTAAGCTTAAGGACATTTTACCAGATGAGATAATAAGGGAAATGGTAGCAACACTGGACAGCTTTCAAGGCCAAGAAAGGGATATTATCATTTACAGCTTTACCAAGAGCTCAAGAATAGATCCAAATTCCAGAAGAATCGGGTTTTTAAATGAGCTCAGAAGGCTCAATGTAGCCATGTCTCGATGCAAAAAGATGCTGGTATTGATAGGCGATATGAACTTTTTATCATCCTGTGAGCATATGGATACGGATGATGATGGACAATTTATCTATGAAAAAAGCGAAAAGCAGTTTTCGGATTTTATTAAAAAGGTTCTAGAAGATGTCAAGGGCGGACGCGGAGAAATAATAGGTTATCGAGAGTTCACAGAGAGATTGGGAAGAGGGAGTAATTAAGTATGGGTAATAAAAAGACAAGGATATCTATGAAAAACCAGATAATTTTTGCCCTGCGCGGTATAAAGGATAAATATCCTAAAGTAATGCCATCGGATATAGAGATGTTTGCTCCTATATATTATCCCATTGCTATACTGGAGATGGATATAGACGAAATGAC
>JAWLDD010000291.1:0-3716 GCA_041686815.1 Candidatus Atribacteria bacterium
TATGGAAGCCCGTGGTTTCAAGTATACAGGTATGGGACAGGGAGTCAAATCTGAGCTGTCCCTAGACGAAACTCTGGCTATGGATGAGGTAGCTGCCACTAAAGAACCTTGAGAAAATCCACAACTGGTCTTGTAAAATAGCGCCAATCCATGGATAATATATACAAAAAGAACAAGGAAGTGGATCTATTGATTAAAAAGGCAGTTATACCGGCAGCAGGGCTTGGCACACGGATGCTACCCCTTACTAAGACCCAACCCAAAGAGATGCTACCTCTAGGCAGAAAACCGTGCATCCAATACATAGTAGAGGAGTTAGCTTCTGTAGGGGTAAGTCAGATCCTCTTTGTTACAGGGTATAAAAAGAGAGCCATTGAGGATCATTTTGATAAGGACAACGAGCTGAATCGTACCCTATCCATGAGCGGACAAAAGGATATTATAGAGGAACTAGCTTATGAAGATATGGATATTACCTTTTTCTATACCAGGCAAAGCATACAGGCAGGTCTAGGTCATGCTGTAAGGTGTGCAAAGGATTTTGTAGGGGACGAGCCCTTTATAATTGCTTTGGGAGATTCCATTATTTATTCAACTGAAAATGATTGTTTGCTAAGCAGAATGGTTAAGCAATATAAGAAGGATGAATCCTGCTTTGTCATCGGAACTAGGAGAGTTCCAATGGATCAAGTTCATAGGTATGGAATTGTTGAGCCCAACGGCGATGCAAGCAATGGTGTTTCAGAAATAAAGGATTTGATCGAGAAACCATCTGTTAGCAATGCTCCATCTAACCTAGCCATTGCAGCAAGATATATTATGCCTGCCAAAATCTTTGATGCTTTGGATAGGACAAGTCCAGGTAAAGGTGGGGAAATACAGCTTACCGATGCCATTAGGTTACTTCTAAAGGAAGGTACAAAAGGGTATTCAGTCAGCCTAACTGAGAATGAGAAGAGATATGATATTGGGAATTTCCCATCCTATTATGAAGCCTTTATGGATTTTGCCTTAAGGGATGAGAAATATGGATATCAATTAAGGCAATATGTTATTGAACAATTGAACCTTTAGTAGGTCTATGTAAAGGGGAGTGAATGTAATGATAAGAGTAACTGCACCTGGTAGAGCAGGGATTATAGGTAATCCAACTGATGGATACGGTGGTACTATGATTGCTTGCTCCATAAAAAATAGGGTAGAGGTACTGATAGAGAAGAATCGAGAGTTAATTATCGAAAATCCCTTTGGGCGAAAAGTGCTAAAGTGGAGGAATGATTTTGACAATCAAGGGGATTATTTTGATGTGGTAAGGTCAGTTCTCAGGTACTTTAAGCTTTATGATTTAAAGGCTAAGATAACTATAAACAGTAATATCCCTGTACAGGCAGGACTAGCTGGATCTACTGCAACACTATCTGCTATATTATCCGCTGTTTTGGCATTCATTGGACAAGTACATAATAGATATGAACTGGCTGAGCTTAATCGGGTGATAGAGCTACATTATATGAAATGTCATTGCGGGTATCAGGATGCTTACATGACTACCTTTGGCGGACTTAACTATCTAGACTTTAGGGGTAAGGAGTATTATAAAGAGCTTGAGCATGAGATTTATGCTACTGTAGAGCCATTGGCTCCATTTATTGAAAAGCTTCCCTTTGTTATTGCTCATACTGGAATCAAACATCATTCAGGTAATTTCCACAAACCTCTTCGTGATCGCTGGCTGGAAGGTGAAAAGCTGGTAGTAGACGGGTATGCTGAAATAGCTCATATAGCAAGAGAAGGTAAAAAGGCCCTACTCAAACAGGACTGGGATGAGCTGGGCTATCTAATGAACAAGAATCACGAGATTCAAGATAGCATAACTGACTCGGGTGAACAAAACAACTATATGATCCGAGTGGCAAAGGATAACGGTGCTTTGGCTGCTAAGCTAGCAGGTGCAGGTGGGGGAGGCACTATCATCGCATTAACCCTAGATCCTGAGAGAACTAAGAAAGCCCTGGTACAAGCGGGTGCAGAGGAGTTTATAGAGCTTGATCCTTTAGCACAAGGAGTCACGGTAGAGAAATATACAGACAGTAGTGAATTCGTGGCTGCAACTAGGCAAGGGTGAGCCTTGGGAAGTGTGAGCTTGATGGAGCCACGGGGATGGAGCCACGGGGACAGGTACCTTGTCTCAAAATGTAAGAAAAGGCTAAGTGATTAGCCTTTTTTTGAACAAAAGTGTCTGAATATTTTAAATCGAAAATCAGTTACATATCTCTTTTTCCAGCATAGGGGCAAAACGTTCAATAAGAGTCCAACAAGGCAATATATAATCTTCCCAAGGACTGTGAGATAATAATTTAACTTAAGTTTTTCAAGCTACTAAAGAAAGGTTGAAAAATTTCAAAAAGTGTAAGGTGGTGTAAAGTTGAGTACTAAAGAAGTTACATGATAGTATCGGTTGTATAAATAGACCTGGATCATTCAAGAATGTAGCAATAGCGGAAAGACTGTAGCTACATACTGGGGAAATCATCATTCACTATATGAGTGAAAAGAGGCATAGGGAACACCGACTCCATACATATAGGCATATAGTATCAGATGCACTCTCGAAAGTTATCCATAGCGCTGAGGCTACACATCCAAGCCATAAGATATTGCAATATGCAATTTGGCATTGAAAAGACTCTATGCCTAAATCATGTGAAAGACCAAAAGGTTTACTAGTGTTGCTATCCACAGCATATCAAAAGCACTAAGGTTAATTGACTTAATCTCTATAAATTTCTTAACTTTATTATTAGTGAACTGCTAGGTGTACAATTTGGAAAAATCTCGAATTTGTTGAAGACTATCTGCCATGGAGTGCTTAAGTTCATGCTTCTTGTTAGTAGATCTAAACTTAGGTAGAACAGTGCTAAAATCTTTTCTATTCACCTAGTAATTTGACAATTACAATAGATGAGGTTAAGGGCTCAACTATTCCAAATAAATTGAGAGAAAGGAAAATAAATATCATTATAACTTAAAGCTTGTTAATATATTTTTAGTGTTGGAGGAGAGGAAAATGGCTACAATTTTAACTATAACACAAATCGAAAATGCAATCAATCAAATGAAGGATGTGCTTAATCAACCGAAAATCAACTTTCATGATATGGATTATGATATGGTTCAACATACAATGTTATCCAACCCAATTTCCAAATATATGTCACTACCTAGTCCAACAGATGATAATGATAGATCCATAACTAGCTTAGAAGCCCAGAACGGAGACTTTACAATCGAAACGAAAGCTATGATACCCAAAGAGATGATTGCACCTTTACTATTCACATACAGAAATTTTTCAGATATAATATGGGCTAAGCCTAATAAAAATAAAAATTTGTTGGAAATAATATGGGAGTATATAGAGTCTTTTATGAGAACAGTTTTTTACCAAAAACAGAGGCTCCGAGATCAATTAGAACATATATTAATCAATGCTGATAAATACTATCAAGAGTTAAGGGACAAAATGATTGAACTGAAAAAGGAATATGGCGATGATAATTTCTTTGAGGTAATTATGCTAATACCTGATTTATTTGTATATATGTGCAGATTAGTATGTGATCCAGAGGTGCCTTTAGAATTTAAAGTAGAGTTTGCCCTTGGATTAATTTATCTGGTTTCCCCAGTTGATTGTCTTCCAGAAATATTAATTGGAG
>JAWLDD010000292.1:0-3665 GCA_041686815.1 Candidatus Atribacteria bacterium
TGAATGAATATGGCAATAGCTACGAGCAGCCTGTACAAGATCGGATTCAGGAAATGCTCACTATAAGCCATGTAAAGGAATTGCAAAACAAACCTGGAGGTGTATTCTTATTAGCAGGCAACTTAATGCCTGATGAGGATAAGAATCTTCTATTGTATGCATCGAGAATAGTTGTGGATGGGCAGCAAGGTTCTGTGGCATCTCAAATAGCAGATCATGATATAATAGAAAAACTGCCGGACATGAAGAAATTTCATGGTCTATCAGAGACATTGGAAAATGACAGGTTAGAGGCAGTAGAAGTAGAAGATTCACAACTTTTATACTATAATGATATTGGAGGATTTAGCCCAGATGGTAAGGAGTATATCATAAAGCTTTCAAAGAGCCATGCTACTCCATTACCATGGAGTAATATAATTGCAAACGAGAATTTTGGTTTTTTGGTTACTGAATCAGGTGCAGGATATACATGGCAGGGCAATAGCAGAGAGAATAAACTAACTCCTTGGTCCAATGACCCCATAGTAGATCCTGTTGGTGAAGCAATATATATAAGAGATGAAGACACCGGAGCATTTTGGTCTATTTCACCATCGCCTGTACGTACCCATGGTGTATATACCATACGCCATGGACAGGGCTACACTGTCTTTGAGTATAATATGGGTAAGCTTAAACAAAAACAGACCATGTTTGTATGCCCAGATCAACCGGTTAAGTATTACCAGATTCAGATTGATAATGACTCAGATAGTATAAGGAAATTATCCCTGACTTTTTATGTGCAATGGGTGTGTGGAGCAAATTCCGTTCCCAATAATCAATTCATTGTAACTGCTGAAGAAAAAGGGTTAAACGCTGTTCTTGCTAAGAATCCCTACAATCAACAGTTTGGAGAGAAGGTTGCTTTTATAGCTGTAGACAGACATTATTTGGGCATCACGGCAGATAGGACTGAGTTCTTAGGCAGGAACGGTTCAGTCAATAATCCATTGGCTCTGAAACGGGAAGGATTGTCTGGCAGGATTGGTCCAGGATTCGACCCCTGTGGTGTTATTCAAGTAAAAGTGGAAATCAAGCCCGGTGAGAGCGAGCAAATTGTGTTTTTATTGGGACAAGGAGAGGACATAGTACAGGCTAGACAGCTTATAAAGGATTATGCTAACCTTGATGCTGCGCATCAAGCGTTAGAGAGATCAAAGAATATGTGGGATGATAGGTTAAATAGGTTACAAGTCACCACACCAGATGAGTCTATGAATATTATGTTGAATAGATGGTTGATGTACCAAACCATTAGTAGTAGACTTTTGGCCAGAACAGGGTTCTATCAAGCAGGAGGTGCTTATGGATTTAGGGATCAACTGCAGGACGTTTTGGCTTTGATATATAGCGATCCCAGTAGGATGAAGGAACAGATATTGTTAAGTAGCGAGCACCAGTTTATAGAAGGAGATGTTCAACATTGGTGGCATCCTCCAAATAGAGGTATTCGCACTAGGATCACTGATGACCTTTTGTTCTTGCCCTATGTTACCGCAAACTATATTGAAGGTACAGGGGACTGGAGCATATTGGATGAGATGACCCATTATTTGGTAGATGAACCTTTAAAAGAGGATGAGCATGACCGCTACAATACACCGGAAATATCGGAGACTAGAGAAAGTATATATGATCACTGCATTAGAGCCATAGAAAAATCCTTATCCTTTGGTCAGCATGGATTGCCACTGATGGGAATGGGAGATTGGAATGACGGAATGGATAAGGTTGGTGCTGAAGGTAAGGGTGAAAGCGTATGGTTGGGATGGTTTTTGTATACGGTTC
Source organism: Candidatus Atribacteria bacterium (assembly GCA_041686815.1). GTDB lineage: Bacteria > Bacillota > Clostridia > Caldicoprobacterales > UBA3941 > JAWLDD01. The sequence continues at coordinate 1,834 of JAWLDD010000292.1, forward strand.
TCCAAAAGTTTATACCGATTTGCAAACAACGAAAAGACATGGAGAGAGCAGAAAAATACCTTGATATGGCTGAAAGATTAAAGGCAGCTATTGATAAGAATGGATGGGATGGAGGATGGTATCGAAGGGCATATTTCGATGACGGTACACCCCTAGGTTCTGAACAAAACGAGGAGTGTCGTATCGATACCATATCTCAGTCATGGGCAGTAATATCAGGAGCTGCAGAACCTACTCGGGCAAGGATTGCCATGGACTCTATGGAAAAACACTTGGTGAGAAAGGAAGAAGGCCTAATTCAGCTGTTATCTCCTCCTTTTTATAGATCATCTCTTGAGCCAGGATATATAAAAGGGTATGTACCAGGAGTAAGGGAAAATGGAGGTCAATATACCCATGGAGCAGTATGGGCTATACTGGCAAATGCAATGTTGGGTGATGGGAATAAAGCTTGGGAGTATTTCCATATGATCAATCCTATCAACCATGGCCGCACATGGATTGAAATCAACAAATATAAGGTAGAACCATACGTAATGGCAGCTGATGTATATACCGTAGAGCCTCATGTAGGACGAGGAGGTTGGACTTGGTATACTGGCTCATCAGCATGGATGTATCGTGTGGGAGTGGAATGGATACTTGGACTTAAGCTAAGAGGTGATAGATTAATAATAGATCCATGTATACCTTCGGATTGGAAGGAATTCGACATGGTCTACCATTATAAGGAGACGACTTATGAAATAAGGGTAGAAAATCCCGAGAGAATTAACCGAGGTGTTAGGGAGGTATGGTTAGACGGTACAAAACTAGATGGCAAGGATATTTTGCTAACAGATCAAGGTAGTGTCCATAAAGTAAAAGTAGTAATGGGCAGTGTATAATAATTATCATAAGGCAAGCCCCCCAAGGAATATCCTATTAATATGTGTATGTCAAAGTTGAAAAGATATATACTTGGGGGATGCTTTCATGAGAGTATATTTTATAAGTAAGAAATGGCTGTTTGCATTTTGGGTACTGTTAGGGATAATCATTGCTTCTTTATATGTAGTCAAGATTAGAGAGGAACGAGCTCTATGGGTATTTAGTTCACCAGCCTACGGTATAACCGTTGCTATTGATGCTGGGCATGGTGGTATGGACCCGGGAGCGGTAAGTAAGAATGGAGTCCGTGAAGATCAAATCAATTTAAAGATTGCTAAGAAACTACAAGCTTATCTAGAAAACCAAGGCGCTAAAGTTGTTATGACCAGGAAGACTGATGAGGGGCTATATGATGAGGATTATACCGGATCCAAGAAAAGGCAGGATATGTCCAGAAGGGTAGAAATCCTCCAACAAGCCGAACCGGATATGGTTATAAGTATTCACCTAAATAAATTCTCCCAGTCTCAATATTATGGCGCTCAAACATTTTACTTAAAAGGAAGTGAAGAAGGCGAACAACTAGCTCAGTATATCCAACAACAATTACTGCGAGTGTTAAACAGAGGTAACAAACGGGAAATAAAGGCTACAGATAGTTTCTTGATTCTAAAAGCTGTAGAAAGCCCATCAGTGTTGGTTGAATGTGGTTTTCTGTCAAATCCAGAAGAGGAAAGATTGCTCACCACTGATGACTATCAAGAGGAAGTGGCCTGGGCTATCTATTGTGGCATCATTAGCTATTTATCCAATACACAATAATAAAATGAAAGGAGAGTATCCATGGGTAAAGTTGTAGGAGTATATCTAGCTCCTCATCCTCCTATTATAGTTGAGGAGGTGGGTAAAGGACAGCAGATAGGTGCACAAGCAACTATTAGCTCTATGAGGCTTCTTGCTCA
>JAWLDD010000293.1:0-1402 GCA_041686815.1 Candidatus Atribacteria bacterium
TTTTCTTCTCCTCACATATAAATTATGAGGAAATTATACATTATTCGTGGCTCAAATTTCAACTGATAAAATCCTTAAAAATGGCTCAGTTTTAGTGTAACATAAGCAATAAATTTAGACAAAGTAATGGTTAACAATAAACCACTGAAAAAACGTGTATGTGCTTATTGTCGTGTTTCCACTGATAACAACGAGCAAAAGACAAGCTATGATGCTCAAGTCGATGAATACACAAAAAGAATTATCCAAAATCCTGAATGGGAACTTGTCAAAGTATTTGCTGATGAAGGGATTAGTGGTACATCTACAAAAGGAAGAAAAGAATTTAATGAAATGATTGATAGAGCAAGAAGAGGTGAAATAGACCTTATAATCACTAAATCAATTTCTCGCTTTGCGAGAAACACAGTTGACTGCCTAAGTTACATTAGAGAACTACGTGCGATTAATGTTGAAATCTACTTTGAGAAAGAGAATATTTATTCTTCTGACCCTAAAGTAGATTTTTTATTGACAATCATGTCATCAATTGCACAGGAAGAAGCACGAAACGTCAGTGAAAACGTTAAATGGAATGTTCAGAAGCGATTTAAAGAAGGTGTACCAGTAGTAAATGCTAAACGATTCCTTGGATATACCAAAGATAGAAAAGGTGGTAACCTAGTTATTGTTCCTGAAGAAGCCGAAGCAGTAAGGTTAGTATTTAAGATGTACATTGAGGGGATGGGCGCTGGTGAAATTGCAAAGAAGATGATGGAACTAGAATACAAAACAGGTGCAGGTAATACAAAATGGTTACCTACAACTGTTCTCACAATAGTTAAGAACGAAAAATATTGTGGTGACCTTTTACAGCAAAAAACAATTACAATTGATTACCTTTCACATAAGAAAGTTAAAAACACTGAATTAGCACCAAAGTACCTAATCGAAGATAACCATGAAGCCATAATCAGTAAAGAGACATTCGAGTTAGCACAAAAGATAAGAAAGGACCGCCAGCAGTCATTTGTGGGCGAAGACAAGAACCTAGCCAAATACACAAATAAGTATCCTTTCTCCGCAATGTTAGTTTGTATTAGATGCGGTAGAACATTAAAACGCAGGTATTGGAATATACACACTCCCGCTGAACGAGTCATGCAACAATGCGGTAGTTACATTGAAGGCAAGGGTAATTGCGATGCTAAAGCAGTTTATAATGATGTTCTAGAAGGTGCAACAATCAAAATGTTAAATGAACTGTTTATTAAAAAGACCAAAGTTATGTCAGCAATTAAGGATGCGATAAGAAAGAATGTACACATTTCAGAAGCAGAAAATCAAATACGTTTAACTAAGAATAAAATTGAAGAAAAAGAAACACTAATTAACAACCTAGTAGATATGAAGATGAAGAATC
>JAWLDD010000293.1:1412-3662 GCA_041686815.1 Candidatus Atribacteria bacterium
AAATTTGATGATGTAATCTTCACTAACAAATATAATGAGTTAAAATATGATATCGAAGAACTGAATGAGGTATTAGAAAAGCTCGAAAGTGAATATATTTATAACTTTGATACATCAAATAGACTAAACTTAATCGATGACTTCCTCGATGAACGTCAAAAACAGATTACAGAACTAACACCAGAATTACTTAAGTCTTTTATACACAAGATACTAGTAATTGAAAGAGATCAGGTAATCTTTTGTGTAGCAGGAAGCAAAAAATTCAATGACAATGAATTCACAGAACAAAGATTTGAATTTGCAGGATATAAACCAATACATGAAAGCAGTTATGATGACACAAACTTAAAGAAGTCAATAAACTATAGTGTGGTTATTATTTAATTATATACATGTCTTTTCAGAAAAAACATAAATGCTAGATGATACTTAAAGTATTATCTAGCATTTTTTATATTGGCTTTGTTAAATAATAATGTTGATAAATTAATAATTATTCGAAACGTAGTAAATTATGATTTTTATCCTTATAGTTTAATAAACCCAACCTTTTCAGCAACTTTTTGCATTGCAGAGTTTATTTCACTAGTTTGATGCTAGAATATAAATAGTACAAGTTAAAAGTGAATAATTCCAAAATATAAAGTATAATAAAATTAATGAAAGATGGAGGAATTAATCATGAGTAAACAATTTACTAAAGAGTTTAAAGAAGATGCTGTAAGATATTATCAAGAGCATAGAGACTTAGGTTATGAAACATGTGCAAATAATCTAGGCATTAGTAGAACTGCATTGTGTACATGGGTTAAGAATGCAAAAATTAACAATGGAGAGGTTCCTACAAGGGGCTCTGGTAACTTTGAAAGTGATGAAGCTAAGGAAAATGCCAGATTACGAAAAGAATTAAGAGATGCAAAGGATGCATTAGAAATACTAAAAAAAGCAATCAGCATTCTGGGAGACTAACAGAGGCACTCTTCATAGAGGTATCTAAAAAGGATGACGAACTAAATGAAGAAGGCACACGCCGACTCAATATTAGCGGAGTGCTGAGAATATTAGGCGTTTCAAGAAGTGGCTATAATTCTTTCAAGGATAGACTTCCATCTGATAGAGCTAAGCGAAAAGAAGAAATTAAAATTAAAATAAAGGAAATATATGATGAATCCCATCAAAACTATGGAGCCCCAAAAATTAGAGAAATTCTTAATCAGAATGGAGAAACCATAGCAGAAAAGACAGTTGGTAATTACATGCGAGAAATGGGGATAAAAGCACAATATGTAAAACCATATACAGTTACGACAATAGATTCAAACTTTAGCGAAGAACTTGTTAATATACTAAATGAAGATTTTAATCCAGAAGAACCAAATGCAGTGTGGTGCTCAGATATTACCTATATATGGACCTATGAAGGGTTTGTATACCTAACATGTATAATGGATCTATTTTCAAGAAAAATCATATCATGGGTGCTTAGCACAACACTAGAGGCCAAATGGGTCGTAGATGCAATTAATAAGGCAAAGGTATCAAGAAATATAACAAAACCATTGGTGATGCACAGTGACAGGGGCATACAGTACACCTGTTCTATATACCAACAGGCAACAGAAGGATTTATAAATAGTTACTCAAAAAAGGCATATCCGTGGGATAATGCATGTATAGAATCATTTCATGCACTTATAAAAAGGGAATGGATAAATAGATTTAAGATATTAGATTACAACCATGCATATAAATTAGTATTTAACTATATAGACGCATTTTACAATACAGTTAGGATACATAGCCATTGTGGATATTTATCGCCTAATCAGTATGAAGCAAAATATAAAAATGAATTAGAAAAATTATATAGAAATGTCAGCTGAAGTTAAAAATAACCAGCTTGCTATAGATTTTGAGCCTGAGGGGGTCTAGCCACCCCAACGGGGCTTGCCCTTGATAATACAATAAAGAAATGCTACAATTCGCTCCACGAAGGCAGAATAGTATCTAGCTTGCTTTGAGTTCTTCGCCTTCGGGTGATATGCTAAGAGCATTTATGTTTGGATTGTCAAGGGTGGCGGAGGTTGAAAAAAATACCAAGTTTCAGCTCAAGATATTTGACTAAAGCATTGTTAATTAAGTAACGAAGAAAATTTTATAAAAAGTTCATGTTTAACTTGTACTTTTTCTTGACATAGTACCATATCTCATGACCGATATGACTTTTAAATCCATAGGTTTATTGAC
>JAWLDD010000294.1:0-3643 GCA_041686815.1 Candidatus Atribacteria bacterium
AATATATCCTGGTAACAACATAAGATAATAATGTTTGATGAATTTTTTATTTTTCATGCAATATTCAACCTGCCTTTTCTGTAATAAAAGGCGTCAACGTCAAGTTGACGCCTTTATCTGCATTACTTTTTCACAGCTTCATCGACTTCGGTTGTGATGATATCACCGCCCTGCTTTTTCCATTCCTCAACAAAATTATCGAATTCATCTAATGGAGCAGAGCCCATTATTATCTTCATAAACGTTTCATCTTCAAGCTTCTTGAGATTTGCCCATCTACTCTCAATAGTCTTTGTTTGGTAATATATCCTACTATATACTCTATTTATGTCTGTTCTGTAAATAGGAGCAGCACCCACTAATAATGAATATAATCTCTTCCATGCTCCTTCCCTCGCTTCAGTATTCCAATATTGGATATCAGTATTATCATATGGTTCTAGTTTTACATCCCTCACATTATCGACATCGTCACGCAGGAGTTTATACATGTCATAAGAAGGATCATCAAAATCCTCAGGATTTTTGTTTCCTTTTAACACATCCATCAGTGCATTTATTGTTACCTCTGATTCATCAGGAGCTGCCATTGGAACTCTTAAAGGATAATTGCCAATGCCTCCTTTACTCAAGTCAAATTTATTCTCATCCCTGAGTAATAGATTGTTCATTTTTATAACAGCTTCTGGATGATCATAATCCTTTCTGACTATAAGGAATTCAGTTGCAACCACGCCCATGTGACTATTGTATTCTCCATTCATATCAAGAGGCGAAGTATATGCCTGCCAATTAGCTTCAGGATTATTGCTTACTGCATCTGGTAATGGCCAATAGCCTAGCCACCATGGTCCGAAGAATATACCCGCTTTACCGCTAGCTACAATCTCTGCTGAGTCTTTCCTTACTCCTATCTCTTTATCAATAATACCTTTTTCATACCATTCTCGAAGTTTGGCCAACGCTTGCTTTGTCTCAGGGAGAATAGAACCATATACCGTTCCGCCATCTTCCGTTTCTAGCCAATAACCTGGAAAGGATTTATATGCTGCAAAAATTGGATCTAATCCAAATGTAGCATTGGTTGAAGCTAAGAAGTTAGCATATAAAACACCACCAGTTTGAGGTCCCAAAATTCCAATTGTGTCATCTTGATTGTTTCCATCAGGATCTCTTTCTACAAATGCCGTTGCAACTTCTTCAATTTCATCTATTGTCATAGGCACTTCCAGCCCAAGTTTATCAAGCCAATCTTTGCGAATCCACATCAATTGATAACCATCATCCGGGACAGGTACGTTTGGTAATGCTAGCATTTTCCCATCAAAGGTGACGGCATCCATAGCAAGGCCTTCGGTCTTATCCATCATCTCTCGCATAACTGGGGATGCATATACATTATATGCATCAGTCAAGTCCTGTAATTGTCCTGCTCTTACAGCCTGTCTGAATTGTGTATTGTTCACAACCATTGCATCCGGTAAATCATTACTAGCAATTGATAGATTAACCTTTTGATTATAGTCGTTACCACTTGCTGCCTGCCACTGAAACTTAACTTCGATATTCAAATTGTCCTTGATGTATCTAGTATACTGATTGTCTTCAGGTGTATCTCCGTCAGGAAGTTTTTCTGTTGCATCTACACCTTTCCCAATATTAATCACTACAGTTTCCTCATATTTTCCGAAAGGATCTGCTACTTCTTCAGATATCTTATCTTCTGACGAATCATCTACTGAACCACCTTCCGATTTTCCATTAGTCTTATTCTCGGAAGTCTTATCAGCTGTTGTCGGTGATCCACAGGCAGTTAGTATTACCATTATAGTAACTAAAAAAAAGATTAGAGACCTTTTAATCACAAGAACAACCTCCTTATATAATATTGATGTGTTATATAGATTGTATCATCAGAATTAATCCCTTAAGATGGAGGTATGACCTTAGTTGAGTTAGACAAAAGGTATGTGATTCTATAATACGAATCATTTATCCTACCATTCCTCGTTCATTTACCTACCTTGCATTGTTCTGGCGATATTCACTAGGTAGTAATCCAAACTCTCGCCTGAATATACTGCTAAAATATTTTTCATCATTATAACCGATCATTTGAGCTATGGAGTAAATCGGTTCATCAGTTAAAGATAGATATTTTTTCGCCTTTTCAAGCCTGGCAAATCGTAAATAACTATTAAAGGATTTTCCAGTAATATCTTTAAAACACTGGTTGAAGTATCCTCGACTCATATTAACCCTTTTAGCTATATCAGCAGCAATAAGCTGCTTTTCCATTTCATCGTCTATAATCTTTATTGCATTAATGATACTTCTAGTAATTTCAGGAGAATACTTTGATTTGCACAATGCATTATTCGTCAATGAGCATATCTCATCCAACCAGTTTTTAACTGTTTGCCAACTGTCCAACCTCTCAGGTAATTCAATACGCTGTGACACCAAGCTAGAATACAAACGATTCCACGTATCCTCAATTAATGTCAATAGTCTGATCAATTTCTCCATAGGATAATAGCTATGCTTTAATTGATTGCAAAGCTCTTCAAATAGTTCAATATTATTAATCCAATTAAAAGAAAGCCATTGATTTTCTATATATGTTTGTTCCATTTCAGATATCTTATGACTAGTTTTATCAAGCTCATCTAAAGATTTAGTAATAACACCTTGTTTACTGCCATATTCATAAAAGAATTTGTATTTGTAATATCCTCTTAGCACTCTCTTGACTGTACTGATATTTCTATTTTTGAGGTCAATTATCTCAATTATCATGGATCCCTCTTTTCCTTTTAGCAGCGTTAGGACCTCTCCTTTGATATCTTCTTCTATATTATCAGTAATGTCAGGAACATATAATAATATGTTATTATCTATTTCAATGACGTTTGTAGCTAAAATGCTACCATTCATGCTCATCAGAAAGTCATCATGGGTTTTATCCATAAATAATATGGCATACCCAATCTCCTGTTCTATAAATTTGAAGGATTCATCTGAAATAATTCTATTATCCTTTCTAATTCTTTCAGTAATGCAACTAATGATTCTAGATAATACAGCCTCAAAACGTTCTTTCTCCAGTTGTACTTTTGCAATATAGTCAATAGCGCCTAACCTTAATGCTTCTTGAATGTATTCAAAATCCTTATGCATAGTCAAAACTACAACAAATATGTGAGGATATCTTTGGTGAATAATCCTCATCAATTCCAATCCCGACATTATAGGCATAGATAAATCCAACAATACTAAGTCAACTGCATTGTTAGATAGAAATTTCATAGCGTTATAGCCATTATTTGCTTCTCCTACTACCTTCATGTTGAATTTCTGCCATGGCATAGCTGAAATTAGCCCTTTACGAACCAATTTATCATCATCTACCACTAAAACCTTTATCACTTTTTATGCCTCCTTCGTAATTGGTAGGTTTAAAACTACGTTTGTTCCCTTTCCTTCTTCACTTTCAATTGAGATCTCAGCTTGTCCATTGTAATAAGAATCTATCATTTGTTTTACATAACTCATACCAATACCCATACCAACTTTATTAGCATTGCTTTTTACACCAGACATCATATTTGATACAACATCTTGGGGCATGCCCGGACCATCA
>JAWLDD010000295.1:0-3629 GCA_041686815.1 Candidatus Atribacteria bacterium
GTTTAGGTGTGGAAGCTATAAGTAAATGGTTTAAATTGTTCGGATTAGATGGTGGCACCGGTATAGAGATTCTACCCTCTGAGAGGGACAAGAATATTATTCCTGACAAAGAAATCAAGATCAATGCCGAAAGAAGCAGTATGAGAAGATACATCACCAATATAATGCGAAGGTATGGGTATTTTGGCAGTCAACTAACTGATGAGCAAAGGGAACAGGTTGAACGGATAATTGACTTTCCTTTATCTGAAGATCGTTCCAGAGAAGCGGGTTTAAGAGAAGTCCAAGAACTCACAGAAATGCTTAAATCAATGGGGTATACCGAAAGAGTCAATCAGGCTGCAGATGAGATTAGAAGAGATGTTTTAACTTATTACAAAAGGTGGAGACCCTCCGACACCATTATGGCAGGTATAGGGCAGGGGTATACTGCTATAAGTCCACTTGCTATAGCTAGATATATGGCGGCACTTGCTAATGGGGGAAAGGTTTTAGAGACCCATGTGGTTAAGAAGATTGTAGATTCAGAAGGTAAGGTTATTAAAGAGACGCAACCAAAAGTAATTAGACAATTGGACATAAAACAGGATTACTTGGATTCTACCTTAGAGGGGATGTGGCAGGTAGTAAATGATCCGAACCCAACCAGAGGAGAAAATGATGGGGGAGGAACTGCTTACTCCTACTTCAAAGATATGGATCCAAATATTACCGTGGCTGGTAAGACAGGAACTGCCCAGACCGTGCCAACGGATAATAACAAAAACAATGCTTGGTTTGTAGCTATCACACCATATGAAAATCCTGAAATAGCTGTTGTGGTAGTCATACCTAATGGGCGTACTTCAGGAAATGCTGCTCCTGTGGCTCGTAGAATCATCGAGGAGTATTATAGATTGAAAGAGCAAAGGCGTATAAACTCACTACCATCCATTGACCAGTTGCAGCCATAAATAATAATTATTATTGGAGAATTTTAAAGGATTTTCATGAAGTTTGACGAATATAGTCATAGTAACATAAACTCAGCATGGAGGGGCTAATACCATGAAGGAAAACCGAGTTTTCTTCAAGGGAATACTGGGGGGATTGCAGGTTCATGTTGATCCTCAGATGGAATTAGATCTATTAATAAGCCAACTTAAGGATAAACTGGCTGCAAGCAAGGATTTCTTTTCAGGTACTGCTGTAAATCTGGTTTTCACAGGTAGAGAATTCAGTGACAATGAGAAGCAGCATGTGATAGATTGTATTTCACGACAAATAAGCTTAGGCAATGTTGATTTTTCTATTTCAATTGAAAAGGAAGAAGAGAATATGGCTGAGACAATCTATGAAACAGCTGATAAAATCTATGGTACAGAAGAAGGAATGGCAAAATTCTTTAGAGGAACCGTTCGCAATGGGCAGCGTATAGATTACCAAGGTAATATTATCATTATGGGGGATGTAAATCCTGGAGCAGAGATAATAGCTGGTGGAAACATAATAGTTTTGGGCAACTTGAGAGGAATGGCCCATGCAGGTGCCACAGGCGATATGAATGCTGTAGTAATTGCTTTGTGTTTGCAACCAACTCAACTTCGTATTGGCAATATAATTACCCGTTCACCGGAAAATGAAATTGAAAAGCCTCATTATCCGGAAATCGCATATATAAATGGTGATAATCTATTTATCGAGCCCTATACACCGGGAAAGATAAAATATTAACTTCTAACTCGTAACTGGCAATAGGAGGGGGAATAAAAATGGGAGAAGTATATGTAATCACATCCGGCAAAGGAGGTGTAGGTAAAACTACAACCACAGCCAATATAGGAACTGCTTTGGCTATGGAAGGAAAGAAAGTTGTACTTTTGGATGCAGATATAGGTCTGCGAAACCTTGATGTGGTGTTAGGTTTGGAGAATCGTATTGTCTATGACTTAATCGATGTTGTGGAAGGAGCTTGTAGACTCAAACAGGCTTTGGTAAAGGATAAAAGATTTGATGGTCTTTTCCTATTACCAGCAGCCCAAACCAGGGATAAAAATGCTATCTCACCAAAACAGATGCAAGAGTTGTGCAAAGAATTAAGAGATCAATTTGATTATGTCTTGATAGATTGTCCTGCTGGCATAGAGCAAGGCTTTAAGAATGCAGTGGCTGGTGCGGATAAAGCTATAGTTGTAACTATTCCCGAAGTTTCTGCAGTAAGGGATGCTGATAGGATAATTGGGCTTTTGGCTTCCAACGGTTTACCCTATCCTGAGCTAATTATCAATCGTTTACGCATAGATATGGTAAAACGTGGGGATATGATGAATATCGATGATACTATAGATATACTGGGAATAGACCTTCTAGGTGTAGTTCCCGATGATGAGAATATCGTAGTTTCTACAAATAAGGGTGAACCTGCAGTAGCTAATGATAATTCTTTGGCAGGAAAAGCTTATAGGAATATAGCAAAGAGAATAGAGGGGCAAGAGATTCCAATAATGGATTTTGAATCCGATAACTCACTGATAGACAAGCTAAAACGGTTGTTCGGCATGGGTAAGAAATAATATTGATAGGGGGAAAAGGGCTTGTTTGATTTTTTTAAGTTTTTTGGGAAAGAAGAGAGTTCCAGCAAGAACATAGCTAAAGAGCGGTTAAAACTAGTGTTAATTCATGATAGGGCTAATGTTTCTCCCTCATTTTTAGATATGATAAAAGGGGATGTAATGAAGGTAATATCCGATTATATTGAGTTTGACAAAGATGAGATAGATATCCGTATTACTAAAGTACGAGATGAGGATAGCGATTTTAGCTCTGCTTTAGTAGCAAACATCCCCATAAAGAGGATGAAAAAGATTGGTAAAAATCCCGGATGAAAAGTCATAGACTTCTCATACATAAGCAATTAGGCAGTAAGCATACCTTAAGAAAACAAAGGTATGCTACTTTTTTTACTTTTCAATTCATTCCACTATAAATACCTATTATGGTATGGTATAATTACCTAAGGTATTATGTTATTTATAGACAAATACTTATGGAGGAAAAATGTTTGATAAAAGATTAGTTAAGAATTTTGATTTTTTCTTGGTGTTTATAGTTATTCTATTGGTAGGAATAGGTATATTTGGCATAGGAGCTGCTAAGCGTTTACCGACTGAAGGTGGAGACAGCATAGTGGACGTTCTAAAGAGCTTTAACCTAAGGCACGTTAAGCTTCAGTTTTTTTGGTTACTTTCTGGATTGGTCTTAATGACTATAGTAATAAGTATCGACTATCAAACCATAGGAGATTATTCTACTATATTCTATTGGGTAGTTATAGCCTTACTACTTATTGTAGAAATAGCCGGCGCAGCTCGAGGGCAAGCCCAACGATGGATAGCCATAGGGCCATTTACGCTCCAACCGCCGGAGTTTGCTAAAATAGCTGTTATTTTAGTTGGCTCAAAAACTTTATCTAAGATTGAATCTGAAGATAGAAAGCTCAAAGACTTTTTACCCGTAATAGCACGTTTTGCGCTGCCTATTCTATTTATCATACAAAATGATCTTGGAACATCTATGGTTCTTATTGTTGTATTAATGGGAATGCTATTTGTAATGGGAATGAGCTATAAGCTGATATTTGGGTTTTTAGG
>JAWLDD010000296.1:0-3611 GCA_041686815.1 Candidatus Atribacteria bacterium
TTCCAAAATCCCCTATATAAAGTCTTTGGATTTTCACTGCCTTTCCCTCCCCTCAGCCCATTTCTCCAGAATCAATTGCTTAGCAGTACTTACTATCTCCTCTAAGGTGGCTTGGTCCATATGAAAGCGGAAATCATCGCTACTTTCGTGATCGCTGTCCCCTGCCCAAATATCCCCAAGTTCCTTAATGAGCTTTGCCTTCATTGCGCCATCATCGAGACACTGCCTGATGATGTTGTCCAGCTCATCAAACACTGGATTGTTCTTCACTAACCCTCCGTAATCCACTGGCGGTCTGGTTCTTAGTATTACTGATTGGGTCCAAAGAAAAGGACTGATTCCTTCATATCTCATCCTAAGGGATTCCGTTAATAGATGCAAAGACTCATGCTCTTGCTCTTTTATACTGTTATGAATAGCGCCCCTACCCCTTAAAATCCATTCCACCACATATCCTTTTACAGGATAGTTATCATTTTTCTCTGCATCCTCCAATAGCCTGTCAGCTTGCTGACTTATCATATCCTCTAGCTCTGGTAATGACTCAGGCAGGTTTTCCTCATCGCTATCTATAAAGATATCAATCCTCTTATACACTACCGGTGCTAAGGGAATAAATGAAATAGTACTATCTCCGAAAGGATTCAGCTCAACTAAAACACAGCCTCCTCTGTCCTGTTCTCCGAAATCCCTGCCTTGGGGAATACCGGGGTAAACGATATAAGGTGATGCCTGGTTTAGTATCCCAGGCTGATGTATATGTCCCAGTGCCCAATAATGGATATCCTGACGACCTTTCAAGTCACCTATAGAGCAAGGTATATATTTAGAGCTTCCTGCCTCCAACTGGGTATGAAGCAATGCTATATTCCATAGATCCGTATCTAGAGGTTTATAATTTAAATGTATTTCTCTTTGCTCCCATCTATTTTGATAGGATTGCCCGATTATTCTGGCTATAGGCACTTGATCCTTATCCAAGACCATAAAAACCTCAGGCTGATCCCCTCTAAATACCTTTACGTTGCTAGGCATTTCAAATAGGTCTGGTTGTTCTCTCAAGGGATCATGGTTGCCGGCTATGATAAAGAGGTCAATACCCTTATCATTAAGGGCTTTGCACTGCTCAACAAAGTAGCTCATAGCCTTCACCGATCTTGCTTCTCTATCAAAAAGATCGCCTGATATTACCATGAAATCTACTCCATTGACAATGGCTGCATGACAAACCCTGCTAAAGCCTTCTAGTGTAGCAGTCTCTATAGCCTTGTCCACAGAAGGAGGCAAAGTCTCACCTCCTATATGCAAAAAGCTGCCTAAATGAATATCTGCGGTGTGGATAAATTTGAGCTTATTCACCTGTTGTCCCCTCCCCCACTATAACCATATATGGTACTTCAGACCACTTTATACTCCTGATCATATTGCAATCTATAGAGATTATAGTACAGCCCTCTTCTGCTAAGCAACTCTTGATGGGTGCCCATTTCCCTTATCCTGCCTCTATGGATGAGGATTATCTTATCCACATTCTGTATGGTGGACAATCTGTGAGCTATGGCGATAGTGGTTCTCCCCTTCATAAGGTTTATTAGAGCGTCTTGGATCAGCCCTTCGGTCTCAGTATCAACGTGGGATGTTGCTTCGTCCATCACCAATATCTTTGGATCTCGTATAAGGGCTCGTGCAAAGGAGATGAGCTGCCTCTGACCGACGGACAGAGTAGTCCCACCTTCACTTACCTCATGATCATATCCACCAGATAGCTTTTCAATAAAGTCATGGGCATTGACATACTTTGCTGCCTTTTCCACCTCTTCCATGGGTATGTGAGGACCAAAGAGCCTTATGTTTGTGGCTATGTCTCCAGAAAACAATGAAACGTCTTGGAGTACCAATCCAATATTCTGCCTAAGCTTTTCCTTGCCTATGTCCCTTATATCTATTCCATCGATCAAAATCTGGCCTTTTTGGTGTTCATAAAACCCACACAAAAGGTTTATTATGCTGGTCTTGCCCGCTCCTGTAGCTCCTACAAAAGCAGCTGATTCTCCAGGTCTAATCTTAAAGGATATATCCTTCAGTACCCAGTTTTCATCGTCGTAGGCAAACCAAACGTTTTTAAATTCAATTTCGCCTTCCATTTTGTCAAAGTCCGGAACGCTGGATTCGATGTGCTGTTCTTGTTTCTCATCCATAAGATTGAATACCCTTTCAGCTGAAACCATTGAACTCTGAAGGGCATTGAACTGCTCGGTGAGTTCCATGATAGGATGATAAAACCTGCCTATATAGTCGATAAACATATAGAGGGTACCAAATTCCAAAGCCCCTGACAATATACGTATACCTCCGTACCAAAGCAGCAATGCCATAGCCAAGGATTGAACAACATCCATGAAAGGACGAAAGATTCCAAAGATCATTACCCTTTTCATGTGCGCATTATAGAAATCCTTATTGATCTCATCAAATTCTTGGTATTTCTTTTGCTGCATGTTAAATATCTGTATTATCTTCATGCCAGCTATATGTTCTGCCAAAAAGGCGTTTATGGCTGATAGCTTAGCCCTGATTCTCTGCCAAACCTTTCTCGCAGTCCTTCTAAATAGGACAGATGCCACTACGATAAGGGGAAGTACTGTAAAACTTACGGCTGTAAGCTGGGAGCTTAGATTAAACATTATGACTATGATGGCAATCATTTCTACTATACTTCTGACAAAACCTACCAATACACCAGAATACATTTCATTTATGGTTTCAGGGTCGTTGGTAACCCTGGTCACCACTCGTCCTGCTGCCTGTTTGTCGAAATAGGATAGGGGCAGATGCTGTACATGTCCAAAAACTCTTGCTCTGATATTCATAATTATCTTCTTGCCGGTAAACTCTAATATATATCGATGCAAATAACCAAGAATAAACTCTAATATGATCAGACCAAAGAAGAGAATACCCAGATGCCATATCCCCTGGCTAGCCTCCTGCTTGGTCATTGCGCCGCTAACAGCTCCATTGATATATTTATCTATGCCAACCTTGGTAAGATAAGGCCTGGCAAGGGATGCTCCAGTTACTGCAAAAATCAATACAAGGGCTATGACAAATAAATACCAGTAAGGAGCTGCAATAGCCAGCATCCTCTTAACAATAACCCTATCATAAACCTGACTCAAGGTCTTCTTTTTTTCATCCACAATGAACCATCTCCCTTCACCTGTCTAATTAAGCCATCTCTATTTCTTTCTCCAGCAGCTGCCGCTGATAGATCTTGTTGTAATATCCTTTATTATCGATAAGCTCTTGGTGTGTGCCCCTTTCAATTATCCTACCTTCATCTAGCACGATTATCTCATCCGCATCCTGTAAACTTGATATCCTATGGGCAATAATTATACAGGTTCTCTTCTCCATAAAGGGTTTTAACTCATCCAATATCTTTCTCTCGGTAGCGGTATCTACTGCTGATAGACAATCATCCATAATCAATATCTTTGGATTCTTTACCAGGGCTCTAGCTATGGAAACCCTTTGTTTCTGCCCTCCAGATAGGTTTACCCCCCGCTCTCCCAACATGGTTTCATATTGCTCTGGAAGCTCCATAATAG
>JAWLDD010000297.1:0-3609 GCA_041686815.1 Candidatus Atribacteria bacterium
AGCTAAACCCATTATATCAGTTGTAATTCCTGGCTTAATTGTAAGTAAAGCCGCTGCAAGAAGCAGTATTATTTCTAACACATTGCATTTTGTTACCAGCCATCCTTGGACTCCGCATCCTAATATTATAGTCCCTATTATGGAGGTAACTGTAGCTAGCAATACACTTGGTACTGTACCATCGAGCAACAGCTCTCCTGAGTTTAAGAACATAAATGGTACAATGAAAGCCACAAGCCCTAATCTCACAGCAGTAAATCCGGTTTTGAAGGGATCGGAACCTGCTATAGAAGCTCCTGCATAGGCTGATAATGCAACCGGAGGAGTAATAGTTGATATGCAGCAGTAGTAGAAAACAAACATTTGGGCTGACATAGGAGAGATGCCCATCTCTATCAATGCTGGAGAAGCTAAAGCAGCTACCATTATAAATGCTGCAACTGTAGGTAATCCCATACCTAGCACTAGACAAGCCAACATTACAAGAACACCAGCAAGCCATATGTTACCTTGCGAAAGGCTTGTTACAATATTTGTGAATTTAAATCCTAAGCCAGTCTGAGTAGCAATACCTACAATAATTCCAGCTGCACCCGTAGCAATAGCTACCATAACTGAACCTTTAGCTCCATCTTCCAATGCTTCGAAGATTTCTTTGATTCCAATCTTCTTATCTTTATTCATGAATCCTATTAGCAATGCTATAAAAGTACTGTAAAGGGCCGCCTTAGATGCTGTGAAACCTAAGATGAGTATTAACACAATAAATATAGGTGGTATCAATAAATAGGATTTTTTTATTATATTTTTCATTTCAGGGATCTCATCTTCTTTTAAACCTCTGAGACCTGTCTTTATAGACTCTATATCAACCATTACATATACAGACAAGAAGTATAATATGGCTGGCAATAAAGCTGCTTTTGCTATTGCTATATATGACACTCCCAACATATCCGCCATGATAAATGCCGCAGAACCCATTATAGGAGGCATAATCTGACCCCCTGTAGATGCGACAGCTTCTACAGCTCCAGCAAACTGAGACCTATAGCCAATCTTCTTCATAAGGGGTATGGTAAAAGTTCCTGTAGCATATACATTAGCAACTGCAGCACCGGAAATGGTACCAAATAAAGCACTTGAAATAACAGCTATCTTTGCTGGACCCCCTCTTGATTTTCCTGCCAAAGCTACAGCCAAATCCATGAAAAATTTACCGCTGCCTGATAAGCTTAAAAAGGATCCAAATATTACGAATAGAACAACATAAGTTGCAGAAGTTCCTAATGAAGTACCATAAATACCATCTGTTGTTAAGAAAAGATATTCTATTATTCTTTTTGGCTGAAATCCACTATGGCCCAGCATGCCAGGGATGTATTGCCCCAAAAATGCATAGGCTAAAAAGGAACCCACTATTATAACCATTACATTTCCCATTATCCTTCGGGCAACTTCTGATATTAACAATATCAATAGTATTCCTATGATAAAATCCAAGTTGGTTACCTCATGGGCAAAGGGCCAGCGTGTAGATATTCTTCCATAATTTAAATAGATATACATCCCTGGTACAATTGAAAGAATCGATAGTATTATATCGATTATTGTAATGGCTTTTTTGCTTTTACTTGCAGGATAAATTAAAAATGCAAGAGGTAGAGCAAATGTCAAATGTATAGATCTCTGCAGCATGGCTTCCATTGAACCAAATGCGGCAGTATAAAGATGAAAAAGTGCCATAGCCACTGCAACAACAAAGACTACTTTCCTTAGTTTATCTTTATAGTCATGCATCTCATAGCCTCCTTTATCAGTTAAGTGTCTGAATTGATGGGAGCAGTATAAATATCCTGCTCCCATAACTTTTAATTAAGTGCGCCTATTTCCTTATAGTACTTCTCTGCACCTGGATGTAATGGGAAGCCTGTATTTTTGCATGCGCTATTTATATCAAAAGTTGACATGTCTGCATGAGCATTGACAAGCTTGTCCTTATTCTCATTGATTAACTTAACAATATTGTAAGCTGCTTCATCTGACACTTTATCTGTGTTACAAATTAAAAGCTGGGTTTCCATCAATGAATAATAATCTTGATCCTGTCCTTTATAAGTATTTGCAGGCAATGCACCTGTTAAAAGTTCTTTTTCATCAGCTACTTTATCAATTATTGCATTATCCAACAGCAGGAATTTTACCTCCACAGATGTAGTCAAGTCCAAAACTGCTGGGAATCTTAAAGATGGAATACTTGCGTAGACATCTGCATGTCTGTCCTTCATAAGATCCACCGCATCTGTATGAGATACATGAGTTATAGATCCGCCCCATGATTTTATATCTTCATATGTCACCCCGTAGCCTTCAAGTATGTATCTAACTAAGATCTCACTGCTGGAGCCTGCTTTTGCAAGCACAAGCTTCATTGGATGCTTTGCATCGATCATTTCTTGAAGAGTGTTATAATCTTTATTTGTAGTTATGAAGGTAATCCATTGATTAATGCTGAAATTAGCTAAAGCCGATACTTTTGTTGTAGCAGTTGGATAGGGATCTTTACCCGCTACGGCAGAAGTGGCATTGCTATACATTGTAGTGCCTATATCTGCTCCACCTTCATTTAACACAATGGGATTTCCTCCTGATTCACCTGGTTGTACTGTTACATGGCTTCCTGGAATGTTTTCTTCAATTAATTTTCCTATTGCCCCACCTATTACATGCATGTTACCGCCTATATTTGCCGTAACTACTGATACATTTATGGGTTTTAACTCAACAGCTTCAGTATTTGTAGAATTGGTTTCCGAAGATTGTTCATTTACGTTTCCAGAATTTTGGTTTTGAGAAGAACTACTGCAGCCTAATAACATAAGAGTAACAACTAATGTGATAATCAATAATTTAACTAATTTTTTTTGACTACTAAACATCTCTTCCCCTCCAAGCATTATTTTTTTCATACCAGTTTATAAGTGTTGATGTGTGAACCACCTCTGCCAACTATGGTTCTTTAGAGATTTGGATTAAATATGTTTATCACCTCACTTGTTTGGATACATTATGACATTGTCCCTTTGACAGGGACACCGTTCCTTTTAACGGTGCATGTTTTAACTATTCGACATATTTTGAAAAATCCCTTTATTTTTTGTTAAAAATTTATTAAACGTTTTTATAATGCTTGCCATTCTATGGCTCACACTTGTATTTTATGTTCAAAAATATTACAATTTGTAATATAGAGATATATTATGCGAATTGAGGATGGGGGGCTTAAAAATTAAATCACAAATACGCAAAAAACAAAGAAGAAAATTTATTAGTACATTGATTATACTTTTAATTTTCGCATTGTTTGCTTCACTTTTTAGGGACAAGCTATACAGTATTATTGCATATAACCCAATTAATGCCGATACTATTGCCAATGACAATAAAGATTTAGAGGATGATCAGGAATTAATTAATGATGATATTGTAGACGAAAACAATGATTTATTGAAAGATACTGTTTATACTGATTCTGAAGGCAATAGTATTGTTAAAAATCCAGATGATGTCCTGGTTCTGGTTAACAAAGAGCGAAATTTACAGTCAGAT
>JAWLDD010000298.1:0-3605 GCA_041686815.1 Candidatus Atribacteria bacterium
TTGCGCTCTCATTATGATGCATCTTAGCCGCTTTTGTGAAGAGCTTATCATATGGTCCAGCCAAGAATTTCAATTTATAGAAATAGATGACGCCTTCAGCACTGGCAGCAGCATCATGCCTCAAAAGAAAAATCCCGATGTAGCCGAATTGATACGGGGTAAAACCGGAAGAGTTTATGGAAACCTTATGGCTATGCTGACGGTTATGAAAGCATTGCCCCTGGCATACAACAAGGACATGCAAGAGGACAAGGAAGCTCTCTTTGACAGCATAGAAACCATTATGGGCTGCTTGGAAATCTTCACCAAGATGATAAGCACCATAGAATTCAAAACCCACAACATGTATGAGCAGAGCTCTAAGGGCTTTACCAATGCTACCGATGCAGCTGACTATTTGGTCAGCAAAGGACTGCCCTTCAGGGCTGCCCATGAGATAGTGGGCAGACTGGTACTTTATTGTATTGATGAAGAGAAAGGTCTACTGGACTTATCCCTTGATGAGTTTAAGGAATTCTGTCCTGCTTTTGAAATGGATGTCTATGAAGCACTGTCACTTGAAACATGTGTTAGTCAGCGCAATTTGCCAGGAGGCCCTGCAAGGAGCAGCATGAAGATGGCCATAGAAGAGGCTAAGTCATGGCTAGACGATCATATGTTGCTACTACAATAACCTTATTACTATAACAAATAAATCACCCTGCATTTGATATGTAGGGTGATTTATCTTTCTGTGGAGATACACGATAGTCTAAATTCTTGTAGTATGGTAATGACCTATTTCTATTGCCTTATTCGCCTATTGCCTAATATGTCCACTGCCCCTTATTATATATTTTATGGTGGTAAGCTCATTAAGCCCCATGGGACCTCTTGCATGAAGTTTTTGGGTACTGATGCCCAGTTCAGCACCAAATCCAAATTCAAAGCCATCGGTAAATCTTGTAGATGCATTGACGTAAACAGCAGCTGCATCCACTCGATTCAGGAATCTTTCTGCATTGAAATAGTTGGATGTAACGATGGCTTCTGAGTGTCCGCTGCCATATCTATGGATGTGCTCTATAGCATCATCTATCCCATCCACTACTTTAACCGCTAAAATATAGTCCAGATATTCAGTAGTCCAATCCTCAGGCCCAGCTGGTAAAATATCCGGTACAATGTCAAGAGTCCTTTGACACCCTCGTATTTCAACACTATTGTCTTTAAGTTCCTTGATGAGCCTAGGCAAGACTCTTTGAGCTATGTCTTTACCTACTAACACTGTCTCTGCAGCGTTGCACACCCCCGGCCTTTGAACTTTAGCATTTACTGCGATGTCTACCGCCATATCCTCGTCACATTCATTATCAATATAGATATGACAGTTTCCCACTCCTGTTTCTATAACGGGTACAGTAGCATTTTCCACTACTGCCTTTATAAGCCCTGCTCCTCCTCTGGGTACAACCACATCTATCAATCCATTTAGCTTTACCAGCTGCTGTACACTTTCCCGCCTTATGTCTTCAATCAATTGGATGGATCCTTCAGGTATCCCGGCACTATAAGCTGCCTCAGTCATAATCTTTACAATCTCTTTATTGGATTGAATTGCTTCTGAACTTCCCCTCAAAACCACTGCATTTCCAGTCTTAATACACAATCCTATAGCATCCGCTGTTACATTGGGTCTGGATTCGTATATTATGCCCACTACTCCTAGAGGCACCCTTTGCTGCCCTATCTCTAGACCATTAGGCCTTCTCCATTGAGATATAACCTGGCCTACTGGATCAGGCAGAGATTTTATCACCCTAAGGCCCTGTGCCATTGCTTTGATTCTGTCTTGGGTTAAGGTTAAACGGTCTACCAGAGCTTTGGGACGATTATTTTTTACAGCCATGCTAACATCCAGTTTATTTACTTCAATTAAATCCGACACATGACCTTCTAAGGCTCGAGCCATCGCCTCTAGGGCATTATCCTTTTGAACCGATGAAAGGACACTCAGCTTTAGACTGGCTTCTTTGGCTAGCTTTGCCTTGTTTAAAACCTCCATTTGCTCACACTCCTTTCTATAGATAACAAATATCAGACTAGATTACTGCTTGATCCTTTCTGGGCACAAAGAGTGTGCCTACATCTTTGCCCTCCAGTATCTCATAAATGTGATCAGGATCATCTCCATTGGTAATAATCATTGGAATACCTGCTCTATAACATATCATAGCAGCTCCTATTTTGGTCTTCATGCCACCTGTGCCAAAGCTATTATTGGTATCCTCAACTCCATCAATAACCTGATGGCAAACATCATAGACGACAGGTATCAAATGGGCGTCCTTATGGCATTTAGGATTCTTATCATATAGACCTTCTATATCCGATAGCAATATCAACAGATCCGCATCTATCAATTCAGCAACTACCGCTGAAAGGGTATCGTTGTCGCCAAAATTGGGTTCTATCTCCTCAGTAGCCACCGTATCATTTTCATTGACTATAGGTATAACTCCATAGTCAAGCAAGGTGCAAAATGTATTATGGGTATTATGCTTTTTAATCGCATCATCTACCACATCCCGAGTTATTAGAACTTGGGCAGCTATCTGGTCATATTCGCTAAACAACTTTGAATAGATATGCATTAGGCTAACCTGTCCAATTGCTGCCAAAGCTTGCTTCTGTGGTAAAGTACTAGGCTTTTCCAACATTCCCATACGAAAACGTCCTACACCAATAGCCCCAGATGTCACCAATACAATATTTCTTCCTTCGCTTCTCAGGTCAGCCAGCACTCTCACAAGTTTTTCCATTAGATGTAGATCCATGCTTCCATTTGCATGGGTAATGGTAGAAGTTCCTACCTTTACCACAATGGTTCTCGCATCCATAATCTTTTTCTTAAGCTCCGTCATAGTTACCCTTCACCTCTGCTCAATCATTGATTGTATTTTACCCTTTTCTTTAGTAAATGGCAATAGAAAACCCTTCTTAAATAGATGATAAGAAGGGTTTAATATCGATTATCTTAGCTATCAAAATTCTCTATAATATGCTCCACCTCTTCAAGGGAATCCATAACCAATCCACTACGAATTTCATCTTGGACGTCAGGAGGAAGTTTCTCAGTAGGTATTCGGGTCTCCTGGATATTATCATACTCACTACCCCCTTCAGAAGGCATGTATATGACTACCATACCGTCCCTATCCTTTAATATAAAGTGTTGAGGACAATAGTCCTGAATTTCTTTACTCAAAATCACCTTTTCACTGGAAAACTCAAATATATCCCATCCTGGAAATTTCACACCAAAATCCTGTATTGTCAATCCAACTTCATACCCCTCGGCACTCCGCTCCTCTGTCCTCTTATGGCTGCAGCGTGTATAGTTCTTTTCAAAGACCAATAGAGTATCCTCATTAGTGACTTCTAGGGATTGAACATCTTCACCTAATATTTCCTTATTATTTTGCTCTGCTGATTGCATGGTTTGATATCCCGGTTCTTCCCGCTTTTCACTTAATTTCTTATCTAATCTTTCCTTGCCAACCAATGATCCCAGTATATAACCCCCTGATATCATTACCAGCATAACAAGTATAACAAGAATGGAA
>JAWLDD010000299.1:0-3595 GCA_041686815.1 Candidatus Atribacteria bacterium
CAGAGTTGATAATGGACGCTATCTCACCTTCCTTAAACTCAGGAATCAGATCTATGGCCTTCCCTTTAGGCCATTTTTTGCTACCAATAGTTAACTCTGAGCCATCTTCACCTTTAAAGGATAGTTCTCCATCATCCAAGTTTACGTCGGTACCATCTCCAGCAATCTTTTCTAAGATGCCTTCCGTTATTTTCTCAGAAAGCTTCCTTTCAATATTCTTCCTAAACCCACACCCTACTAGGGACATAAGGACTGCTAAGCTTAGAATCAAAGCAATTGATTTTCTTAGCATGATGGCGCACCCCCTCTTCCTTCCTCACTTAATGATTCTAAATTTGCCTATTAAGGGGAGTTCCTTAGCCTTTCCATTCAATCCATTGACAAGTCCCATGATTCCAAGCACAAATACAAAAATGCTTAATACCGGCAACAGTATCCAGCCGATAATTGGGATAGCACCCAAGATAAAGCTTCCGGCTATTCCTAAGATAAGAAGCAATAGCCCTTGATTGGCATGGAATCTTCCAAAGGGGGAATCGGGACAAGCAATAAGGGGAAGGAAAAAGATTAGATAGGCTAGCCCAGCCATTACTTTGTTCTTGTCTACGTCATCTTTTTCAAATACAGGTACTTCATTGTTTACGGATGCTTGATTGTTCTCCTCAACATTTGGAGTATTAAGATCTGACATGTGATAACCTCCTCATTTTTATATTTTTATACCTGATATGCATCAGTTACCTAATACAATTTCCATACTACACTTTCTATAAGTATTTGTAATCACCCCTGGGGTGATTTTTGCCCTTTTTTTATGATGATTTTAGGGTTATATCAGAAAATATCAGAATAATTAATATTGGAAGAACTTTCTTGATATGATATAATTTGACCATAGCGTTCATCTAAGACTTTTATTTGAATGATCTCATTGATTGAAAGGAGGTTTTAATTACGAAAAAATATATACTTGTAATTTTATGTCTCTCGCTGGCATTAACAACCTTCTTATTTGGATGTAAGGGTTATCAAGTTTTGGATCCTAAAAAACCTGTAACCTTAACTCTATGGCATAACTACGGCGGACAAATGAAGGATACCATGGATCAAATGGTAGATGAATTTAATGAAACCTTGGGCGCAGAAACAGGCGTAGCTATCAACGTTACTTCTATATCAAGCTCTTCCACACTTCATGAAAAAATAACATTAGCTGTAAACCACGATCCTGGAGCACCTTCCCTTCCCGATATCACTACTGCCTATCCGAAGACCGCCATCAAGCTAAAGGAGAAAGATCTGCTTGTTGACCTTACTCAATATTTCACTGATGAAGAGCTTTTAGAATACATACCCCATTTTATCGAAGAAGGAAAACTGGATAATGAGGGACTCTACGTGTTCCCCACCGCTAAATCTACTGAAGTGCTATTTGTCAATACCACTATCTTTGATAGGTTTGCCAAGGATACTGGTGCCCGACTTAAAGACTTGGAAACCGTTGAGGGAATTGTAAAAACAGCTAAATTATATTATAAGTGGAGCGAAGGCAAGATGTTTTACATGCCCGACTCACTCTTCAATTTCGCTCAGGTAGGCTATAAACAGCTGGGAAGCGACTTTCTTTCAGAAGATAAGATGAATCTGTCCAGTCCACATTTTGAACGAATTTGGGACAGTTTTTATAGACCCGCTGTCTTAGGTCATGTGGCCATTTTCGATGGTTACGCTTCTGATCTTGCAAAAACGGGGGATATTGTATGCTCCACTGGTTCAACAGCTGGCATTGTATTTTTCCCCCCAAAGGTAACTTATGAGGATAACACAACTGAGGCCGCTAATTATGCTATCCTTCCCTATCCAACCTTTGAGGATGGTAAGAAGATAGCTATTCAAAGGGGTGGTGGTATGTGTGTAATCAAGAGCGACAAGCAAAGAGAGTATGGTGCTAGTGTTTTCCTGAAATGGTTTACAGCACCTGAGAATAACCTTCGGTTCGTATCTTCAACAGGATATCTGCCCGTAACCAAAGAGGCCTTTGGTGAGATTATGACTGTGGAGATACAAAATCTAGAGGATGAAAACCTAAAAAAACTGCTACAGGTTGCCCGGATAATGCAAGAAGAGTATGAATTTTATATACCTCCACTATACGATAATATCGATGAACTGGAAAAAGAATATGTAACTAATCTAAAAAAAGTTGCATCCAAATCACGGGAGCTATACCTTGAGCTCGTAGAGGAAATGGAAATTGAACAAGCATACAAAACTGCATCAGATGGCGTTCTCCAGCAATTTATAAAAGGATTTAGATAACCAAGGTTTCACGGATTTTCACAAATAGGTGTATTATAAATTGATATGCTATTATGAGGGGGTACGATGATATTTGACCCTTAAATTTAGTACTTTAAAAGACAATTTTAAAAAAACCGGTATTTTGGGACTCCCTATGGGTCTTAGGCTTTTTTTATTTCTTGTGGTATTGGTTCTCACAATGTTGATTGGTGTTGTTTCTATCCTAATGGTTTCAGGAACCTTTACCGCAGGACTTACCCAAAGCGAGAAGCTGGTTATAAATGACCTTACATATCTGTCCAAAGGGATAAATGAAAATCTGGGTTTGCTCTCCCAGCATACAGTGGTTTTTTCAAAATCCCTGTCAGCCAGTATTGAGAACCGGTTGCATAGACAGGGAAAGGATACCTCCCATATAAAGTCTCAGCCAGAGCTTTTGGAAGATATCCTTTCTGAAGAATTTGAGAAGGCATTGTCCTGGCTTCTAAGGTCCAACAGCAGTGGAGTCTTTATCATATTAGACGCTACTATCAACCCTGCTCTATCCCATGCAGATAATTCAAAGGCAGGATTATATATTAAAAACATGGAACCCAATATTATAAATTCATCAACTCCTAATATTCATATACTCCGGGGTCATCCAAACATTGCTCGAAAAAACATGCTACCTTTGCATCCTCAATGGGAAATGGAGTTTGATGTCACTGAAGCACCTTATTATGAGTTGCCCCTTCAAGCATCATCGGTCAAAGATTTATCTCTGTCTAAACTATACTTCTGGACTCCTCCCACAGTTTTACCTGGCACAAGTGAGCAGGTAATGCTATGCTCGGTACCCTTGATAGACTCTGATGGAAACGCTTTTGGGGTTTGCGGCTTAGAAATAAGTGCTATGCTTTTTAAACTGTCCTATGCTCCACACAATAGTACTTATAGCCGGGCTTTTTCTATACTCTTTTGCCCTGATGATAACATTATCAATTTACGTCAATCTCTAATTGCTGGCGGGTATTCCATGAGAAATAGAGCAAGGGATAATAGTACCCTTAAGATTGTAAAAAGTAAAAGTTCCTTCTATTCCTACATATCCGATAATCAAAACTCTTTTTTAGGAATACATACTCCCATTAAATTGTATCCTGAGGGTTCTGTCTTCTCAGACCAGCAATGGATGGTTGCTATAATGGTTCCTAGTGATGACATAGTAGAATCCATCTCCAGCCTTAATGTAATGCTGTCTTCTCTTATAATTCTGCTGTTGGTAATTGGGATTATGGTATCTTTTTACCTG
>JAWLDD010000300.1:0-3593 GCA_041686815.1 Candidatus Atribacteria bacterium
TTTTCAATAAATATCCATACTAACAACATTTGATTAGATCACTGCCAAGGCATTCGCATAAGCAATCGGCTGCATACAGGCAGGTGCAGATTCTGCATATATCATCGGATGTAGTTGATGTGTTGCTGCCTCTATATACTCTACCAGCTTGGGTATCCATGTTCGAAAGTTCCCGCAGGGTTTGCTGATATTCCATATTACCAGGGTCCATGGAGGCTGCTGTTCTTATGTTGTTATAACCTTCATGATAAAAGCCTTTCTTTAAATCAACTAAGCCCTTAAGGAAAAACCATTCAGCGGATCGGATGCTCATATTATTTAGTATTCTTTCGGCTTCGTAGATATTACCTGAGATTATGTATTGTCTTACCTGCACAAAATATGCTTGATGATTTTGGCCTGAGGAAGGACCTCTATCCTGGCTATAGCTGCTCCTATTATAGCCACTCCTATTGTTCATAAGGAAGTCATAGGCTTCATTTATTTCCTTAAGCTTTTCCTCTGCTAAAGAGGATAGGGGGTTATCCCTGTATTGGTCAGGGTGGTATTTCTTTACCAACTCTTTGTATGCTCTTTTAATCTCAGCTTCTGAAGCCCCTGGCCTTATGCCTAGGATTTCATACGGATCTTTCATAGCATTATCTCCTTGTTTAGAATCTCATTAGTTTTTTTGTACATTCCACCATATATTATATTATCGATGATCGATTTGTTGCTTTTTATTTCTAGGGATTCATAAGCCTCACATGCTTTTTTAAGAGAGTAGTTTATTACAAATCCTACGTCATCCCGAATATATTCTTTAAAGCTGTTAAGGTCATTGGGCCCGTTATAGAACTGGCGTACTATGGGATTGTAGTTGTTAGCTTTAATGTCTTCGGCTATATCATCCAGGGCGTCTATAGTATATAGCCATTTTCCAATATTGTACCCAAATTCCTCTAATGCCTTCCTTGTTTCTTCATCAAGGGATAAACCTTCCCATGAAAAGATCTTCTCCAATAGGTTTGCAAAGGGTTGTGCTGCAGCATCTATGGAATCGCAAGCTTGATCTTCAAGGATTGACAGCTCCGAAAGGTAGAAGTTTGTATAATTATCAAGGTCATGGGCCTTCTTTCGGGCTTTGCGATATGCAGGGTACAAAAGGGGAATTATGGGGGCAGCCTTGAAAGCACCACCATCCTTGAAGTCGTCCTTAACCTTATAATATGTAAGAATAACATTTACACTGGCAGCATATTCTAATATAAGATTATCAGATATAACAGACATTTTCTGAAAGGGTTTGGTTATACACCTTGCAATAGACGTATCCTTATCCCTAGAAAAAACAGCAGATAGAAACAAGCCCAGAAATACACAGTCATAGCTTAGGGTATACCGTGGAATTTGCCCATAATGCTTGGATATGGATTTGCATAGACCGCAATAATAGGCTCTAAACTGTTGGTATTCTTTTATCTTTAGTTCCGGTTTATCGGGAATTATATATCCACACATGCCCTATACAATACACTTTCTTTTCATTTATTATATGTTATCAAAACTATGTAGAAAAAACAATGTTTAAGAATATCTACTTAAAAACTACACCCAGAAGATCCACAATATATCGTTCTTGGAATAAATTCCATAACAGAACTGTATATTGACTAATTAACGGTTTGTGTTAAACTATAAACCAGTAGCCGACTGAAGTCGACACTGACTGAAGGAGTTATAGCAATTTCTATTAAATGCCATTGTAATCATACCATGAAGGTATCTGCTTTCCTTAGGAGGGCTTTATCCAAATGGTTTTTATTTTGGATAAAATAAGATTTTGGAGGGAAAGTAGTATGAAAAAAGTATCTACAAGGAAATTGGTACTGGCAGGTTTGTTTATTGCTTTGGGTATTATTTTACCCTACTTTACGGGTAGGATTGGGCAACTAGGACGTGCTTTATTGCCTATGCACATTCCGGTATTGATAGCTGGATTTGTATGCGGATGGCCCTATGGCTTGGTAGTAGGTTTTGTTACTCCCTTACTTAATAGTGTAATATCGGGGGGTATGCCTCCTATGTTTCCTACTGCTGTTGTTATGTGTTTTGAATTGGCTGCCTATGGATTTATGACAGGCTTACTATACAGCCTATTCCCCAAAAAAGATGGGTTTGTATATCCTGCTCTGCTCTTATCCATGCTGGTAGGAAGGGTTGTGTGGGGCATTGCCAGTTTGCTCTTTATAGGGCTAAGTGGAGATGCATTTACATGGCAGATGTTTTTAGGTGGAGCCTTCCTCAATGCCATTCCAGGAATCATCATTCAAATAGTAGTTATACCTATCATTATAATAGCATTGAAGAGAGCGGGATTTATTGAGAATGAATAATGAGAAGGAATTAAAAGAAGTACTGCTGAAGCAGTATAAGCTGCATCCGAAGATGCAGCTTCATGATATGGTAAAGCTGATATACCAGAACGAATTTGCTGGCGGCCATATGATTACCAACGAGGAGGAAAGCCTGACTCGGCTCAAGGATGAGTTTTATTATGTCAAAGGTTGCTCCAGATATGAGACATCCATACCACTCTATGAGCATATAGGCAATGGTCTTTGTAGGCTTAATCTAGCGGCATTGGCAGGTGGAACCATTGAGCTTAGCACCGTTAACAAGTTTTTTGTAAATACAGCCAATTCTATAGTAGGGAGCTTTGAAGTCTTTGAAGAAAAATTGGATATACTCAGAGATTGCTGTAGAGAGGGCTTATTGCCCTATTCCCTTGAGGAATTGGATCTCTATATAACAGAGTACAAAAAGCAAGGGTATCCGCCAGTTAGTCATAGTCAGGACTATAGAACACATTATTCCCCTTCATATCGCATCGTAAAAGAGGAGTATTGCCGTTATTTTGATGTGTTTAGAACAATTGATTCTTTGATGAAATCCAGAGAAACCGTTAATGTAGCCATAGATGGCAATAGCGGTGCAGGAAAAAGCACTATTGCCGATCTTCTAGGGGAAGTATATGACTGTAATATCTTCCATATGGATGACTTTTTCCTAAGGCCAGAACTCAGAACTGAGGAAAGGCTAAAGGAAGTGGGCGGCAATGTAGATTATGTTCGTTTTAAGGAGGAAGTTATTGACGGGCTGAAGAGCGGACGTGAATTTAAGTATCAGCCTTATAATTGTCAAACAAAATCCTTGGAAGAGCCTATCACCGTAACGCCAAAGAAGCTAAACATCGTTGAAGGGGTTTACAGTATGCATCCCACATTGATAGATACCTATGACCTGAAGATATTTTTGGCAATTGAACCGGAAGAACAAAGTCGTAGGATTCTATTGAGAAACGGTGAGTTCATGCATAAAAGGTTTGTAAATGAATGGATACCTTTGGAAGATAAGTACTTTGAACATATGCAAATTAGACAGAAGTGCGATTTGGTCTTTGAAGCATAAAACCTATCACAGATGATTAGTATATCTTTATTGGTGAAGATCATAACAAACCAAATAACTAAAGGAACTGCATCTAGCAGTTCCTTATTTGTATGTGCGCCATGCATGGCGCGTAACTTGACGGTGAAAGTCCGTTATGGGGG
>JAWLDD010000301.1:0-3592 GCA_041686815.1 Candidatus Atribacteria bacterium
AAAAGTCGGGTCTCTAAGACATGTTTAATTCATATTATATTCTAAAATAATGGCAGTTCTATAGACTTGACCATTAAGTTAGATTCGCCAATAGGAGTTTTTACAGTGATTTTATCACCTATTTTTTTGAATAGCAGGGCGTTACCCACTGGTGACAGACATGAGGCACAATCCAAATTTCCTTCTCGTTCTTCATAAAAAGGAGGTACAATCTTCAACCTCTCAATCTCTGCGTAATCCATATCCTGTACTTCCACAATACTACCTATAAGCACCAGAGGCCATTGTTCTTCTTTTACAGCACTTGATTGGATATTCATAAATTTCTTAATATTGTTGGTATATTGATCCACCATATTCTCGAAATCATCTCTCTCCACTGTATGTTCCTCGTAGTATTCCTTTAGCACATGATTTCTGATGCTCTCCACTTTCCCCAGATGTGCTGTCAACATATCAACTATTTGCTGTCTATCATACTTCCCCTGCATTGCTATCCTCCTTATAATGACATTAAATACCAATTATTAAAATACGCAACAAGGCACTCCATGGAGTCCCACGAAATGCCTTTCAAGTTAATGTTATCATAGGTGTAAATCATTGTCAACTATGGTAAGATATTCACTCTAGTTCTATGACTTCACTTAAAATCTCAGCTATATACTTGGCACAACGCTTTGCTTCT
Source organism: Candidatus Atribacteria bacterium (assembly GCA_041686815.1). Taxonomy (GTDB): domain Bacteria; phylum Bacillota; class Clostridia; order Caldicoprobacterales; family UBA3941; genus JAWLDD01. The sequence continues at coordinate 689 of JAWLDD010000301.1, forward strand.
GCGTAGGTGGTCATATGGTTTCCTATCTCGATCAGAATTGCCATATTGGATATATGTTGGTTATAGCGCCCTGATCTTATCATGATATCCTGAGCCAAACCTGGATACTTCTCATTTGCCTTATTGGTAATCTTTAAGGCGAATTGATAGTTTTCCCTCCACTTTGGCTTTTGATTAAACCCACCACTTACTCCCTGACCGGTTCCTATCAATATGAAAAATTTAGCTACTCTCTCTCCATTGATGATAACTACTTCCTTATCTGGATCCTTTAAGCTCTCGTTGTAGTTTCTGTGTATATCCAAAAAAATCTTAATAGAATCATGTTCCTTTATTCTTTTCTGAATGGTTTCCAGAGATCGAGGGTATAATCCGGATTTCCAAGGATATACTTCATGATCGGTTCTATCGTGTAATACCGGAATATTCAATGCTTGGAGTTGTCTAGCCAACTCTTCCCCTACACCCACCACGGTATGATTGGGATCATTGCTTCTGAAAGCAGCAATATCCTTATAAGGGTTATTAGGATCCTGTCTGTAGGCCTCTCTAGAATGGGTGTGGTAGATAAGGATCTGTGGTCCTTCTCCCGTCAGAGTAACAGGCGGTAAGCTGTCTGTTATATTCTTTATTTGTATCTGTATCTCATCAGATACATCTTTATCATTGCCATCAGATTCTTGATATTCATCAGTCTCATGTGATGGTCTTTCACTTTGTCTTGATGTCTCCTGGGTGTGATTAGCAGCAGTAGCTATAGCCTTGTCTTCATTTTCCGATATATTATGGCTGTCGTATCCTGTATGGCCAGCATTCAAATAGGGCATATGGGAAGACAATATAAAAGTTGGGTCAGTGAAGTTCATTTCCTTTATACGAGTCCAGATTTCTGAGAAAAAATCCATCTCTTTATCAGCCTTGATTGACCCATCTGCTTCTTCATAATCTTGGGATTTATTTTGGCTATTATCGGTATGTCTTGAGAAGACTTGATAATTGGATATTAGACGATAACTCAAAATAATTATTCCGATTATCAGTGAAATGACGATAATGTTGTAGGCAAAATTTGATTGCTTGGTCATGCTCATTCTTTCCATAAACCCTCACCGCTTTCAGTAACTAAATATACCCCTCTATTTAGTATATTAACTACCTATGGTGAAATATGACAAAGGCAAGTAGATAGATAAAATGAAAGAGCAGCATTGTAAGCTGCTCTCTTTATTCTTGGGAATCAGTATCTATTTAGTCTAAAAGCCTTCTTGCTGTCACATATCGTTGCGGATATTTTCCTTTGTTTATATTGCTTATAATTACACCGGTTTTCGGTGAGGATGCATGTATCATGTTGCCATTTCCAATATAAATTCCTACGTGATTGGAATTTTTAAAGCATACGATGTCACCTGGTTTGAGCTCGGATTTAGAAACGGCTCTTCCTACAGATCGTTGAGCAACGGATCCTGAGGAAATATGTATGCCAAATTGCTTGTAGACATAGTGGGTAAATCCTGAACAGTCAAAGGAATTAGGTCCACGAGTTCCCCATTTATAGGGATAGCCTAAGAATTTCATCGCATAGTTTACTATATCGCTACCCGTTACTTTACCTCTGCTACTGGGTGCAGGAGGTGGCGAAGAGGGCTTATTGGATGATGAAGGCTTAGGTTGAGGCTTTTGTACTACTTTAGTTCCCTTGGCTTCAATGCGCTTTACTGGTTCTTTGACTACCTTCTCTTCAACTATATCCCTAGAGGTTTCTTGTCCATCTTCTCTGGTTACTAAAGCTACAAATTGTTTTTCTCACTTTTCTCCTTCTTGGATGACTTTGGTTTTACCCTTCTCCAGGTTTCTGTCTTCCCTTATCTCGGTCTCGAAAGGTATCTCTTCAGAATATTGAATTCTTTCCTTCGTAACAACAGTCAGTAGTTTTTGCTGTTGACCCACTTTGATAATGTCACCAGGCTGAATTATATAATTCTCTATGTTGGGGTTGGCCTTCTCAAGATCAGTAACGCTTACATTGTTAGCATGTGCTATAGCCCACAGTGAATCTCCTTCTTTTACCTCGTATTCCTTATAACCTTCGGTACCGTTTAAGATGATTTCTGAGGCTTGTTGAGGATTTATTATTCTGCTCTGGGATACAAGCTCTTGGTCAAAGCTGACAACTTCTTTAATGGCAACTTCTTCTAGTTGGCTGTTTTCCTTTTCCTCAATCTTTTTTATGTATGGAGCTTTAATGTCGTCTATTACTTTTTCCGCATCCTGGATAGATTTTACATAGCATACCTTTGTCCCATCTATGTTTATAGCATAGGCGTTTATCTTTACGTCAATAGCCTCTTCGATGGATTGTACTAAAGCTTTTTCATTGGTAATTTGTCCACCAGTGGTTTTTATCTCTTTAAAATAAACATCAGAGTTAATAAAAACTTCTTCTTGGTGTTCACTTCGTAGACGCTCCTCAACACTATCATAGATTGACAGTGCTCTGGCTGGATACCTTACCACACCTACTTGCTTTCCGTCAATATACATGGAATATAGGGTCACTGAATTTTCCGTATAGGCCGCAGCAGGAAGGGTAACGCTCATCAGCGTCAAAATGGCAAGAGCCATACACAACAATAACTTAAAGTTTTTCATGATAACCTCCACCTCAGAAACTTAGCTTATTACAGTTCTTTTTCAAATTCTTACGAAATTGTTACGTTATTAATTATATATTCTACATAAATGTAAAATATCCTTCTTAGTTTCGTATTATATGCAAAATAATTTTTTCTATGAGAATCGGCCAAGTAAATTATGGTTTATACAGGGAATGATATTATTGCGCAACTGGTAGAATCTGAAAATATTAAAAATTTAAAACCGGTTTTCAATTCCCAGCAAATA
>JAWLDD010000302.1:0-3564 GCA_041686815.1 Candidatus Atribacteria bacterium
GCCCAGATTTTTTGAACCTTTACCGTCATATCTTGGCACATGGGTTGTACTTCCAACATCAATGAACTCATAACCCTTATAACAAAATGTTGCATTCCAGTAGCATCGGAATCTTCGTCTATCTTGAGCTCATCTTTTCCTAAAGGGGATTTTTCTTCTACTATTACAGCATAGCCATGGCTATCAGATCCGAAATTAGCATTTACCTCATAAACCCCTTGGGGTAAATTGTCCCATGTATGCTCTAACAGTTCTTCCTCTTCCATATTGATTTGAATGGTGTCAATGATTTGTCTATCCTTTATCAAATCAACGATAATAGTAGGCACACCATTGACATCTATATCCCCATCCAATACCGTATCTATTGATACAGATTTGCCTATCTCTTCAGTCTTTATCTTAAAGGTGAAAGCTGACTTTTGTAATATGAAGTCTGTAGGCTTTGTACTCTTTAGTGAGGCTACTACCACGGTACCTTTAATACCTGCCTGTGAATTCGATACATCAACAAGGGCATTAGGTGCTAGGATAGAGCCCAGCAGGGTATTGCGACCTTGAATCTCCACCTTTTTAATGTTAGGTGCAAAATTCCATAGGATACCTGATGATATGTTCGCTATATCCTCACCAGTTGCAGGCTTGAATACAATCTCTTGGTCACCAGTGACGTTGACAAGTATGGAAGAATCTTCAGGTACAGAAAATTGCCATGCATTGTTATTTTCTAAAAGCTGTTCAGCGCTGACGGTGAAGACATTTAAATACGGGTCTTGACCTTCAAAAATCAGTGTTCCAGAGTGGCCATCAGCAGTCACCTTTCCATTGGGAGTGCGCATTGACAAGCTTTTATTTTGTGCTATTAAGCTCTCTCCCATATCATGGAAATAACGCTGTATGTCTTCAAACTCTGCAATCTCGTCGGCATGGTCATGATTATCTGCATAGAAGCCAAGTTTTTGTCTCTCTTCTTCAGGCAAACTCTTATCCACCCAAATACCCTTTATTATTTTATCTACACTATCGATAATCACCTTTCCCTGGACACTCATGCCATTAAATACTAAGACACCTGGGTTGTTATTTTTACTTCCTATAGAGATGTTTCCAGAGATATCGCCACCAATTACAGCTGCCCCTTCAATGGATGAGATATTTTCAACTTTACCTAAGGAGAATAGGTTAAATTTAGCTGCATCGCCTAATGGCTTTTCATCGCTGACTTGATCCCACCTATAACTCTCTGTGGGTATTAAACCGTAAGGCGGGGGTTCGGCCTTCATCCAAGTTAAGGTTATGCTTTGCAGTTTAGCTTTGAATTTATCTCCAGCATCAATTATACTCCATGCTTTTTCAAGGTTTTCCGCCACTACATATGTAAGCTCTACTGATTGAGACATGCCAGGTTCCGGGGCCTTGAGAGGCTGAAGTTTAGGACCTTCAGAACCTTGTGGCGCATCTTTACCTGAAGATTCATCCTTCTCCTCTAGATCTTTCCTTTCATCACTATACTCGTGGTCTTTATCATTATCATCCTCATGATTTTCATCCTTAGCCTCTGGCTGAGTTGGCTCTTCAGCATTCTCTGAATCAATCCATTCTTCGTTGGTCTCTTGATCAATTGGTTCATCATTTGAATAGTTTTCAACCTGCTCCTCCTCTACTTCCGATTCAACAGATTTTTCTTGCTCATCTATATTTTTGGATTCAGCTTCATCCTTTTTGTCAACAGGTTCATCCTTCTCAAGTTGAGTGGATATATATACATCCGTTAGGGATGCAAGTAATTCGACCTTTGGCTCTTTCCATTCATCTTTATCATACAGAGTTGAATCTGAAACCCAATTCAGATCAAAGACAAGGGTTTCACCCGGATGCAGGGTGAACCAGTATCCTCGCAGACTTGGATCGCCATCCCGTGTCCACTCTCTGTGTAATTCTACTACTCGGTTGTTCTCCCCTTGAATACGGCATATGTTCTTCTCATCAAACTTGTATTCAGGTGAAAGTCCACCCCCGGTGCTCCGTGCATATATGAAGAACACCATATCCCCCTTAGCCCTTGCATCAACTGATGCTTCTACATGCAAAGGTATAGGGCTGCCCAGTTCAGCTTCATGGGTATTTGTGGTGATGGTGAAATCTGAAGAAACCATACTTATTGCAGGTAGCATCAACGAAGAATTTACCAATAGTGCTGTAAGTATTGCCAGCACTACGACCATTGCTGCCATCTGCCTTCGTCTTTTTCTTCTAAGTAATATACTCTCTATATTTTCATACATGACTCTTATCATGATTTACCACCTTTCCCCAAAAGCTAACGGATTATGCCCCATGCCCGTAGAGGCCAAGCTCGAAATACGACTTTACCAACAACGTCATCCAATTCTATTGACCCAACAGCGCTGATGCGGCTGTCCACAGAGGTTTTCCTGTGATCGCCCATGACGAATATTCGATTTTCAGGCACTTGATAAGGAAATGAGATGTCGCAATTTCCAAGACTTTTATCTGTAATATAGGGTTCCTGTATCTCTACGCCATTGACATATACTGTGCCGTCATCCTTAATGTCAATGATATCGCCAGAGCTACCAATTACTCGTTTGATTAAAATCTTGTTATTATAATAAAAGGCTACAATATCAGAGGTCTTATACTTTTTGCTCTTTAGTGCAATAACCTTATCTCCATTATTCAGGGTCGGTTCCATGCTGCTACCTGACAAGTCCAGAACAGGCAACACCATGGTTGCAACCAATACGGCTATGGCAGCTACAATAATAAGTACATAAACAGTGCTACGAATAGTTTTATAGTACAGCTTTCTATGACGAATTCGCTGCAATTCCTCCTCAAGCTGGGCAATGGTTGGAAGACTATCCTGACTATACATGCTCCTCTATGCTCCTTTATGTTTGTCTAATTTGCCTGATTAAAAAATGGATTTGCTGCTATTTATCAATTCACGCAAGCCTAAATGGGCATCATAGAACTCTTCCAGCCTAGTCTTAATTTGCCTCCACTTCTCTTCTACTTCCTTTTCGGCGCGGGCTTCCATGGCCGCACACTTGCGGGCCGTTTCGGTAAGTAGGGCATTTGCTTGAGCCTGAGCATCTCTGTAGTTCTCTTTAATGACACGGCTTTGTTCATCAGCCATCCGTTTTACATTCTCTAAATACTGATCTGCAGCAGACTGGGCTGCCTCAATAACACGGTTTACACTCAAACAAGCTTCAGCAAGGGAGCCAGCGTTTTCTATGATTATCTCTCGCTTTTGCAGCAATTCTTCTTTCTCTGCCAATTCTCGGCGCAAGGATTCGTTTTCACGTCTTGAGGTGATCAAAAGTTCTAACAACTCAGCTTTGCTTAATTGTCGAATTTGTTTTTCTGTCATCTTCTCCCACCTTTTAAACAAAATGTAGTTTCTCTAATATAACAAAAAGCTTATGCTCACTTGACCAAAGTCAAGTCCAAAATAGTGTGTAAATTACCTCGGCGGTAAAATATTTTGCAGTTTTTAGAAATAAAATTTTGTACCTTGAAAAATATAAGCGTTTA
>JAWLDD010000303.1:0-3563 GCA_041686815.1 Candidatus Atribacteria bacterium
TTCATCTTGTGGGATAGACATTTCTGTTTTTCCGTAAGTACTAGCTGCATTAAATGCCTCCAGCCAGTATGGGAAAAAACACATATCTTTTTCTTCCAGCAAACGAACAGTGCCAAATTGCTTAATATCTGGGTTTACTGCCTTAAGCTCGTATATGCGCTGGTTCATAGTTGTTTTATAGGTTAATCCCTTTCGAACTGTATATTCTTTGGCAAAATACTCCGCCAAGTTTTTTCGGTCATCACACCGGGAATATCATAGTCTTTTATTCCATCTATGAGACAATTGATAGCTTTGAGATTAATTACATTGTCTGTTGCATAAAGTGTGATATTATGCGGCGGTGTCATTAGAGCGGTAAACTGTATACCGTTTGCATCCGAGACAGTTGCCATAAGCCAGTTTGCAGGGTCACGCCAGTCTGTTTTATCCTTCCCTTCATGTCCAACTATGATATTGCCAAGGGGAATAATATTCTGTGCTTCGTGACGCATTAACACATCATAGGTATCATTGTAAAACTCATGCACATCTGTATATAACTTAAATTGCATTGGCATACCTCCCTTTTATCATACTAGATAGCATAAATAATCTACCCTAATCAATATCATGTCCCTTGAATACCAGCATACTATCCATTGTGCTTCATAGTTCAGTTAACCTTACCAATATAACCTTGTTCACATTTATATACTATTGCGCCTTAATAAGATAATTAAAACTTAAATCTTCAGCTCTTTTATACAAATTACATATAACATATCATGGCTCTCAGAACTCAGTATCGCCATGAACAGCACAACCTTAAACAATCACGGGCACCTAAATCACAAATGGAAAACTACGAATCAAGTTGGGCATTAATAAGCCAAGCGATAGCAATAAAGTAACCTAGTATTGGAGAAATACCATATCCCATCAATGGAACCGGGAAATTACCAAATAATGTAGAAGTCAAAACAACTATAAAGTATATTCCGAGACATATTGAAAGCAACTTAGAATTTTGCGGTGGGAATAAGATAAATGGCAATGGCAGTATTACAAGTGATGTGATTCCTAAAGCGAACCATACTGTACCCATTTTCGATACCATTCTAACTATGTCTTCAACATAAGCTACCGGAGGCAAATTATCTAAATATATCCATGTAAAAATAATAATTAGGGATAACATTCCCAAAACACTATATCGAAAATAATTGTTATTTGCCTTACTAAATAAAATAATGGCCATTGGGATTATAAAAGCAGTAGTTTGAGAGGCGTCGGGTTGTAAAGCTAGTAGCAGCGATACTCCTATCGAAATAATAGCTAGAATCCACCAATTTGTCGTTTTTAAGATTCTCCATAACCCAATAAAAAAGATAGGTAATACTATACTTGCTATGTATAATCTAACCGGCCCAATAGATATCCATCTATGTACACCTTCCAAGCCAGGATCCAAAAAAGTAAGCAGCAATAGTATTATAGAAATTGGGACAGCAAACCTATTACTAATAATTTTCGGTTTTCTTGATATAAGATGGGAAAGTAACACCGCTATTACCAAACCCAAAATATTTTGACCCCATATATTTATTGATACATCATTTATATACATTGCCAGCGAACCCATTATTATTGCTGGGAGTGGTATAAGAAATAATTTTCTCATCTAATCTCCTTTATTTACTAGATTTTAATTCGTGATATCCTTCTACAAAAAAGAATACTGAAATTCCTTTTCGTCCACGTCATGGATTGTTCATCTTTGTTGATCACTAAAACGATCCTTGAAAGTGGACAAAACCAAGATCAATATCATGTTCCTTGCATATTGATGATTTGTTTCATTTAATCAATGTTTATATATTTTTATTTTTATAATATGCAGCAGAAATAAAGCAAATTATACTCGGCAATAGAAATACTACACTTCTGCCAATTATAAAAACATAAAATGGTGCAGAAGTGATTGAATTATGGTATTTATAATAATCCGCTGTATAATATATCTACCATTTCAATCATCAGAATCCTATTATATATTCATATCAAAATAAATCTTTATAAATATCAGTTTTACATAGATTAATACAGTTCCACAAATGATGGATTATAAATCCCTTTAATAAATCCATAATCACCATCATATTCTACTATGGATACGCTGCCGGGATCTACCTTAAATTTATAAAAAAACTCTCTACTTGAAAGCACCAATGACAAGGCGCATCTTATAACTCCTCCGTGGGTAACAACTAAAATCCTTTCATGCTTATTCCTAACATCATCTATAAAACTCTCTACCCTATGGAATACATCTTGGAGACTTTCTCCCTTTGGAATACGATAATTTTCATAGTCCTCATTCCATGCCTTTATATAATCTGGATACTTCTGTTCTATTTCTCCATATTTAAGCCCTTCAAACACACCGAAATTCATTTCACGAAGCCTGTCATCCAAGGTGTATTCCTTGCATAATACATCAGCCGTTTGTATTGTTCTTCTTAAAGGACTTACATAAACCCCATCGAAGGAAATCTTTCCAAGAAAATCTTTAACCTTCTCGGCCTGTTTCAAGCCTTCCTTTGATATGTCACAATCTGTATTTCCAACAAAGCAGCCCAAATCATTAAGCCTGGTCTTGCCATGCCTTACAAATACTATATCCACTTTCCCACCACCATGAAAGTAATAAGCCCTAATATATCACATATTTCAATCCCTGCTCCATAGACATCACCAGTGAGACCGCCAATTATCTTGTATGAATGTCTCATAAGTAAAAGACTAGAAACTATAACTACTATTAGTGATACTATAAAGGACAAACCGCCAAAAATAATACCAATGGCAGCAAAAATAAAAGCCGATAGCCAAAAATAACCTTTACTTGAGCTAGATGAAAACATGTCACCAAGTCCGCCTGGTCTGGCACTTTTACCAAAGGTAATAAGAAACGCCGCGCCAAACCTTGAGGCACCGAATGTTAAAATAAGGGCTGGGGCCATCATATCCTGTGCAAGATTGCTAATCAAAGTATGCTTAGCAAGAAGATTAATTACTATTGCTATTACCCCAAAGGTGCCAACTCTGCTGTCTTTCATTATCTCCAGTATTCTCTCCCTTGATCTTGCCGAAAAGAAACCATCACATGTATCAGAAAGCCCGTCAATATGCAGTCCCCCAGTTGCTACAACATTTGCTATCACAGCGCCTAGGGCTGCAGCATCACTGTTTATAAAACTTAACAAGTAATATACTATCCAGGATATACCCCCTACTACCATTCCAACAAGGGGCAAAAATAATATTCCCTTTGATATGGTCTTTTTGTCCATATCTATTTCTATAGGAATCGGTATTCTGGTCATGAACTGAAACATCAATATAAGTGATCTAATCATTTTAACCTCAAAGGAATACCACAGGTTACAAGGTAAACCTCATTGCACATTTTAGCAATCTTTTGATTTACCCTGCCTGCAATATCTCTATAAACTCTTGCAACATGATTTTCGGGAACTATGGAATCTCCCACTTCATTGGTTACCATAACAAGATTCCCG